>CAYNBG010000006.1:0-16449 GCA_964395495.1 uncultured Staphylococcaceae bacterium | reverse complement strand
TTAAAAATTGTGCATTCTCAAATAGTGTTACACCTATTAAATTCTCACATAAATCAACAGGTACTGCTTATGTAAATATTACAAACACTACATTTAATAAATGTGGATATTCTGAAGATATGGGAACATATGCTGATAGTGGTGATGCTGCTGCAATTAAATTAAAATCTAACAGTTCTATGGTTGTTAAATTTAAAAATGTTGCAATTACTAAGATGGTAGGATCAGCTAAAGCTATTTGGTTAAACTTAGATAATAATTCAAAAAATAATTCAATTACTGGTAGCGCAACCAATGTAACAGTTGAAGGAGATGAGTGGACTTTCCCTACAACTACACCTGTTGAATAATAAATTAATATTAAGATTAAGCTCATAGTTATTTCTATGAGCTTTTTTAATTGGGTTTATTAAATACTTTTAATAAGTTTATATGGTATTAAAATTATGTTGAAATCATGTAGTTTTTTAAATTAAATATTTATAATTATAATTTTGAAATTAGTATAAAAAGTAGTTATTGAATTTTATACATAAAAGTATTATTATATACATAGTATATAAACTTGAAAGGTTGACTATATATGGAAGATTCAATAAAAAAATTTAGCATTAAGGTTTTAAGAAATGAAGATGAAGCATCTTCTATTTCAGATTCATTCTTTTCTTACTTTAATGAAGAAGTTAATTCTATTTTAGAAGAATATTATAAAAATAATTTAAATAAAGATTTAAATGAATATTTTCACGATAAAGTTTTAGAATTAACTAATAAATACGTTGAAGATAATAAAGAAACATTAGATGAGTATATTAAAAATCATAATGATGTTTATTCAAAAGTAGTTAAGTCATCATTATTTAATTCTTTTAGTGATAAAGATAAATATTTTAAATTAGCTTTATTAAATGCAAACTATACTATTTTTATTAAAAATGATGATGAAGGTACAGTTATTTCTTTAAATAGTAATCTTCCAGTTATTAAAGAAAATGTTGCAGTTGAAACAAAAGTTGAAGAACCAGTTAAGGAAGAAAAAGTTGATGAAGAAATGGAAGTAGAAGATAATCCATTTACTAATATTAAAAAACGCTCATTTGAAGAAAAACTTAAAGCAAGTAGTAAAGAATTAAAAGATAAATATGTTGAAATCTCTACATATGCAACATCTTTAGGTCTTAAAGGAAGGGTATCTAAAGCTTGTGATACTTATCATTTAGGAAGAAAAACATATTTAAAAATTAATATAGTTGGTAAAACAATTAAATGTTATTTTGCGTTGGATACGATGAAATACGCTACTACAACTATTCCTTTTGAAAATGTAAAAGATAAGAAAAAATATTCAGATACTCCTTTATTATTTAGAGTTAAGAGTGATTTATCAGTAAGAAGATGTAAAAAGCTTCTTGATGATATGATGAAAAAAGAAGAAAGCAACGAAGAGAAGTAGTTTATGATTAAAAAAGGTCTTATTGTTGCTTTATTTACTTTAGGAGGAGTTGTTGTTGCAGGCGGAGTTGCTGCTCCTGTTTGCTATTTTTTAAATGCGCAATCTCAAAATGTGAAGAGCGAACAAAGCGACAGCAAAGTCTTAGTTAAAGATGAAGAAGTTTATTTATCTACTAATGAAAACCCATTATATCCTGGAGAAAGTAGAACAGTAGATATTGAAATTAAGGAAACCATTCCTACAAATACTGAAGTTAGTTTGTATTATGATAATTTTGTAGGAAAAGGTCATGAATACCTTTCATTAAATATCTTTGATTCAACAAAAGAAACTAAATATGCTTCTATGACTTCAATTAAAGATAATAGTGTAGATAACAAGTTAACTTTTAAATTTACACCAAAAAGCGAAGATACATTAAAATTTGTATATAAATTATCAAGTGAGTTACCTAATGAATATCAAGAATTAGAATTCTCATTTACAATGCATCTAGTAGTTGAAAAGAATAGGTAAAAATTATGATAGCGTTATTTATTATTATTGGAGTTGTTGGATTACTATTTGGTGGAGTGTTAATCTTCTTTGGAGCTAAAAGTGTTAAAGATAACAAAAAAGAAAGAAATGTTGCCCCAGTAGTTGTTACATCAAATTCTACTGAGGATAAAGTATTTATTGTTAGTTCTTGTTCATTTAAATATAACAAGGCAAATAAAGATATATTTGCTACAGATGTCTTATTTAAAGGTAAGATGAGTAGTTTAAATAAAAAGGAGGAAGTTGAAGATGAAAAATAAAGGTATAGGTATTCTTGTTGGTGCTTCTTGTGCAGCTGTTTTAGCATTAGGAGGAGCAAGTGCAGGAACATTTGCATTATTTTCTAGAAATCTTGATACAACAACACATGTAAAAGTTGGTAATATCAACTTTAGATTTAGCAAGATTAAAGAGGTTAAAAAAGTCTTAGCAGATGATGGAACTTTAAAGGATGTTACAGATACTAATGTTGTTGATTTAACTACTAGCGGATCAAAAGCTATCGATGTTACAACTATTGCTCCTGGAAGCGAAATCACATCTACATTTAAACTTGAAAATACTGGTGGAGTCGCTTTTTCAACTGTTATTGATTATTTAAATGTTGAAGTTTATGAAAATAATACTAAACAAACTGAAAACGTTTGGTTAGAATATGTAACATTAACTACAAAAGTTGGTAGCACAGTTAAAAATGATGTTAAATTAAATAGTAAAATTGATTCTACAACTTTAGGTAATGTTAAAAAAGGTGAATCATTAGAATTTATTGTCAATCTTAAGTTTGATGGCAGTAATATTGGTAATGAAGCTCAAAATAAAGAACTTAAATTTGATGTTAAATTAACATGTACACAAATAACATCTTTGGAGTAGTATTATGAAAAATTCAAAAAGAAAAATAGTTTTATTCTCAGTTCTTGGGTGTGTTGCATCTTTAGCACTTGGTGTAGGCGTAACAGCTGCTTACTTTACATCTCAATCTAAAGTATCAGTTTCAACTCAAATGGGAAAAGTATCAGTAACTGGTACATTTAAAGAAGATACATTAAAGACATATTCATTTGGTGTAGAACAAGAAGCAAATAAATTTGCTAATGGTGGTACTGCTACATTTAGTGATGTTTTAGACAATAATGGTAATACTTCAAGAGGTTTATCATTATCAAATATTACTCCAGGAGATTCAGTTTCATTTAAAATGAAATTAGATAATAAGAGTAATATTGCAATTAAATATAAAATGGATGTTAACTTAGTTGATACAACAATTACAAATCCATTTGTTATTAATGGTGGAATGAATGATTATGAACTTGTTGCAGCTAATACAACAATTGATGATAAAGAAGTAAAAATTGAACTTCCTAAAACAGTTGGTAATGATTATCAAGATAAGACATTAAGTATTGCAATAGTAATTAATGCATATCAAGCAAATGCTGATCTAAACTAATCAAAAAATAAAAAAAGAACCTTCAAGGTTCTTTTATTATATTTAATTCATTGTTGATTTGCCATAGATAATATTATAATATAATAATATCTAGGGGAAATAAACATGATTTATGATATACAAGCTCTCAGTATTAAATATAAGGACTATAAGAATATAAATTTAAAGGTTTGTTATGAGGTTAAAAAAGGAAAACTTATAAGAATCAAAAAAGGCTTATTTTCTTCAAACATTGAAATTGATGCACCTCTTTTAGCTAATGTATGTTATTCCCCGTCTTATATTTCTTTTGAATATGCTCTTAGTTATTATGGATTGATACCTGAATATGTTTCAAATATAACTTCTGCAACATATAAGAAAAAGAATAATAAAATATATGATATAAATAAACTTTGTTTAATATATAACTGTATTCCTGAAAAAGCATTTTATTATGGAATTGTTTTTAAAAATAACGAAGAAGGAATAAAGTTTAAAATAGCATGTAAAGAAAAAGCTCTTTGTGACGTCTTGTATATTAAATACCCTGTAAGGAGTATTAAAGACTTAAAAACATTGCTATTTGATGATTTAAGAATTGATGAGGAACAATTTTATAAATTAGATTTTAATTTGATTAAACAATATGGTCCTTTATATCATTCAAATAGTATTAATGTTTTAATTAAAATGATTAATGATAAAGGGGCTAATAATGGTGGAGTCAACAATTGAAGAATTAATAAAATCATGTAATCCGAAAAACTCAAACGAAGCAAAAGAAATTTTAAGAGAAATATTACAAAAAATAGTTCTTATTGGATTAAGTAAAAAAGATTTTTTTAAGTATGCATCATTTTATGGTGGAACTGCGTTGAGATTATTTTATGACTTAAATAGATTCTCTGAGGACTTAGATTTTACTTTAAACAAAAAGAATAATGATTTTTCTTTAATTATATACAAAGATTCAATTAAAGAAGTTGCAAATTCTTATGGCTTAGATATCGATATAGATATTAAAGATAAAATTGTTTCAACGAATATTGAAAGTGCATTTGCCAAATTGAATACTTATCAAACCTTCATAAATTTTAAAATAAATAGAAATATCTTAAATTTAATTCATAAAGATGAGTTAATAAAAGTTAAATTTGAAGTAGATAAAGATCCTTCTCTCGGATTTAATTATGAATTGAAATGGATTGATGTGCCTGAATATGCATCTGTATCTGTTTTGGATTTACCAAGCTTACTTTCTGGTAAAATTCATGCAATTTTATGTAGAACATATAAAAATAATGTAAAGGGAAGAGATTATTATGATTTCTTGTTCTATATGCGTAAAAGAGTTAAGCCAAATATGAAATATTTAATGAATAAATTAATCGAATCTAAAGTTATCAAAGAAGATGATGACTTTGATATAAATATTTTAAAAGAAATGTTAATAAAAAAATTTGAGAATGTTGATTTTAATATGATAAAAGAGGATATTAAAAAATTTTTAGTAAACAATGAAAATGTAGATTTTTATAGTAAAGAGCTATTTATAGATGTTGTTAAAAGGCTTTAATTCTTATTTATCTTGCTAAAAAGTGTTATTTAAAGTTTAATTAAATTTCTATTATATTTACTATTAATAGTAAATATTTAAAGTATTAAATGATATAATATTTAACATATGAATTTAAAAGAAGAGTTAAACGAAAAACAATACGAAGCAGTTGTAGATTCAAGTAAATACTTAAGAATTATTGCCGGAGCTGGAAGTGGAAAAACACGTGTTTTAACATATAGAATTTCATATTTAATTGAAAATAATATATGTTTACCTTATGAAATATTAGCTATTACTTTTACAAATAAAGTAGCTAAAGAAATGAAAGAAAGAGCTATTAAATTATTAGATAATAAAGTAGAAAATAGAGATTTAAACATCTATACATTCCATGGTTTTTGTTCTAGATTTTTACGTAGTGAAATTAGTGTTTTAGGTATTTCAAATAATTTTATTATTATCGATGATGAAGATCAAAAAAATATACTTAAAACTATTGCTGTAGAATTAGGTTATAAAAAAAGCGATGACATAGTTAAAGATTCTTTAAATTATATCGGATATCAAAAGATGAAAGGTAATCTACATAGTGATGTTATTTTATCTAATAATCCTAAGGAAAAAGATTTATTAAAATTCTTCGAAGAATATGAAAAGAAAAAGAATAGTATGATATCTTTAGATTTTGATGATTTATTGATTTATACAATTAAAATCTTAAAGAATTATGAAGATATTAGAGCAAAATATATTAGAAGATATAAGCATATTTTAATAGATGAATTTCAAGACACAAATAATGTTCAATATGAAATTGTTAAATTGTTAACTGGTATAAATACTTCTTTATATGTTGTAGGTGATCCAGATCAAACCATTTATACTTGGAGAGGTGCAGATCAAAAAATTATTTTAGATATTGAAGATGATTATTATCCAATGAAAACAATTATTTTAAATGAAAATTATAGATCTACTTCTAAAATACTTGAACCTGCAAATAAATTGATTGCTAATAATAAAGAAAGAGTTAAAAAAGATTTATTTACATCAAGAAAAGATGGTAAAGATGTTAATATTAAAACATTTGGAACTACTGATGCAGAAGGTGTTTTTGTAGCTAGTAAAATACTAGAACTTAAAACAATGTATAAAGATTTTAAATATAGTGATGTAGCAATATTATATAGATCTAGTTATTTATCTTTACCTATTGAAAATGCTTTAGTTAGAAGAGCAATACCTTATAAAGTTTATGGTGGTTTAAAATTCTATTCAAGAAAAGAAGTTAAGGATGCTTTAGCATATTTTAAAATAATGATCAATCAAAAAGATGATGTATCATTTGAAAGAATTATTAATGTTCCTAGAAGAAAAATAGGTGATGTTTCTATTGCTAATTTAAAAAATGAAGCGCATTTAGCTAATTTAAGTATGATTGAATATATAAAAGAAATACATTTACATAATACAGTTTTAAAAAGTAATGTTATTACATCTTTAAGTGATTTGCTTAAAAAAATAGATGAAACTAAAGATAAACTTATTGCTAATTATGAAGCGTATAGTGAAGTGTTATGGTCATTTTTAGAAGATATTGGTTATATTTCCTATCTTGAAGAAGATGAAGAAGATGGTGGAGATAGAGTAGATAACGTTACTGCTTTAATTGATGATATTAGAAGTTATTTAAAAGAAAATCCTGAATCTAGTTTTATAGATTATTTAAATAATGTAAGTTTACTTAGTGGACAAGACGATATAGATTCAACAAATACAATAAGTTTAATGACTGTTCATACTGCTAAAGGTCTAGAATTTAAATATGTATTTTTAATTGGATTAGCTCAAGGAGTATTTCCTAATCAAAGAGCTATGGAAGAAAGAATTGATGGTTTAGAAGAAGAAAGAAGACTATGTTATGTTGCTTTTACTAGAGCTAAAGATGAATTATTTGTAAGCTATAATACTTCATATAATTATTCAACAGGTATGCCTAATAGAGCTTCTCAATTTATTGGTGAAGCTGGTATTAAAGGAAAAGATATAGGTAATAGTTATGTTGGTAATGATAGATTGTATAAATTTAACTTTAATAGTGCTTTTGAATCAAAGGTAAATAAACAAGAAAATAAAATCAATAAGAGTGTTAATACTATTAACATTTCTAACAACAACAATATAACTTGGTTTGTTGGTGATATCGCTATTCATAAAGCATTTGGTGAAGGTAAAGTAATCGATGTAAAAGATGGTATAATTACTGTAGATTTTAAAGATTTTGGTAAAAAGAAATTATTAGGAAACCACCCAACTTTATCTAAAAAAGAAGGAGGAAATAACGCATGACATTAGAAGAAGCTAAATTAAAGCATGAAGAATTAGTTCGTATTATTGAAAAGTATTCTTATGAATATTATGTTTTAGATAATCCTTCTGTAACTGATCAAGAATATGATAGTAAATATGAAGAATTAGAAAGAATTGAAAATGAATTTCCTAGTTTAATTACAGTTACATCTCCTACCCAAAGAATTGGTAATACTGTTTTAAAAGGCTTTAAAAAGATTACACATAGAATTCCTATGATGTCTCTTCAAGATGTATTTAATGAAGATGAATTATTAGAATGGAATGCTAAAGTTGAAAAAGAATTAAATTTAAAAGAAGTAGAATATTCTGCAGAAATGAAAATAGATGGTCTATCTTTATCTGTAGTTTATGAAGATGGAGTTTTACAATATTGTGCTACTAGAGGAGATGGAGTAACCGGAGAAGATGTTACTACTAATGCTCTTACTATACCTTCTATTCCTACACGTATTCCTTTAAAAGGACATGTAGAAGTAAGAGGAGAATGTTATATGCCTAAAGCAAGTTTAGAAGCATTAAATAAAGAAAGACTTGCTAATGGAGAACCTTTACTTGCTAATGCTAGAAATGCTGCAGCTGGATCTTTAAGAAATTTAGATAGTAGTGTTGCTAAAAAAAGAAAATTAGATGCATGGTTTTACTATTTTGAAGATGCAGAAAAATTTGGATTTAATAAACATTTTGATTCTATAATGGAACTTAAAAAATTAGGGTTTAAAGTTAATCCTGAAATGAGAGTAGTTAAAGGAAAAGATGAGATATTAAAATATATTCAAGAATATACTAAAAAAAGAAATACATTAGATTATGATATCGATGGAATTGTCTTAAAAGTAAATGATTTTAGTTATTATAATTCTTTAGGTTATACTGCAAAAACTCCTAAATGGGCAATCGCATATAAATTTCCACCTGAAGAAGTAATTACTAAACTTGAAGATATAGTTTATACAGTTGGAAGAACTGGGAAAATTACTCCTAATGCAGTTTTAGATCCTGTTAGAGTTGCAGGAAGTGTTGTAAGAAGAGCTACATTACATAATGAAGATTTTGTTAACGAAAAAGGACTTATGATTGGAGATTATATAACTTTAAGAAAAGCTGGAGATATTATCCCTGAAGTTGTTAATGCTATTAAAGAAAGAAGAACAGGTGAAGAAATACCATATAAAATGATTACTCATTGTCCAGATTGTGGAAGTGAACTTGTTAAAGTTGATGCAATGCATTTCTGTATGAATAAGGATTGTCCTTCTAGACATATTGAAGGTTTAATTCATTATTGTAGTAAAGATGCTATGGATATTGAAGGTATGGGAGAAAGAGTTGTAGAAGAATTCTTTGCATTAAAATTTATTAGTGATATTCCTTCAATTTACTCATTAAAAGAACATAGAGATGAAATTATTGCAATGGATGGATGGAGTTATAAATCTATTGATAATTTATTAAATGCCATTGAAAAGAGTAAAGAAAATAGTTTAGAAAGATTATTGTTTGGTTTAGGCATTAAAGAAGTAGGTTCTAAGATGGCGAAAACATTAGCTAGATTATTTATAAATATTGAAGATTTAGCTAATAAATCTATTGATGAATTAAAAAGTATTAATGATGTAGGAGAAGTTTGCGCTAATTCTATATATAATTATTTCCATGATGAAAATAATATTGCTTTAATTAATAAGTTAAAAGATTTAGGATTAAATATGAAATATTTAGGTAAGGTAGATATTTCATCTAATTCTTATTTCTTTAATAAGAAGATTGTTTTAACTGGTAGTTTAACTCATTTTTCAAGAAGTGAAGCTACCGAGTTACTTGAAAATTTTGGCGCTAAAGTGTCTTCAAGTGTTTCTAAAGCTACCGATTTAGTAATAGCTGGAGAGGCAGCAGGAAGTAAACTTGATAAAGCTAAACAATTCAATATTAAAGTTATTAGTGAAGAAGAATTTTTAAAGATGATAGATAAAGCAGAAGGAGAAGAATAAAGATATGAAAAAAGTAGATAAAGAAGTACTTAAAGATGCAAGTTTAAGACTTATGTTTACTATGGATGATAGTGAATATGATGTTTTGCTTGATGAATTTGATACTATTACAAAACAACTTGAATTAATGGGTAAAGTTGAAGGAATTGATACAGTTACACCAATGACTTTTCCTTTTGATGTAAGTGTAACTTATATTAGAGATGATGTAGCTTCTACTCCTTTAAAGAAAGAAGACGCATTAAAGAATGCTAAAAATATTAAAGATGGGCAAATTAAGCTTCCAAAGGTTGTGGGGTAATATATATGCATATTTTAGATTTAACTATTAAAGAAATACATGAAGCACTTAAAAATAAAAAGATTACTTCATTAGAATTAACAAAAGAAGCTATTAAAAGAGCTAAAGAAAATAAAGATAATGCTTTTGAATTAATTATCGAAGATAAAGCTTTAGCTAGAGCAAAAGAAATTGATTCATTACCTTTTGAAGATAGTAAACTTATGTGGGGTATCCCTTATGTTGCTAAGGATAATTTTTCTACAAAGGATATTGAAACTACAGGAAGTAGTAATATTTTAAATGGATATGTTCCTTTATTTAATGCTACTGTTATAAATTTATTAGAAGAAAATGGTGCTATTTTAATTGCAAAAGCAACACTTGATGAACTTGCAATGGGCGGAACTGGTACTAGTGGACATAAAGGAACAACTTATAATCCTTATGATCCAAGTCATACTCATCTTATTGGAGGATCAAGTTGTGGAAGTGCTGTTAGTGTTTCTAGTAGCATTGTTCCTTTTGCTTTAGGAAGTGATACAGGAGATTCAGTAAGAAAACCTGCTTCATTCAGTGGACTTGTTGGTTTTAAACCTACTTGGGGATTGATTTCTAGATATGGTTTATTTCCATTTGCACCAAGTTTAGATCATGTTGCATATTTTACTAGATCAGTAGAAGATGCTAGTTTAATGCTTGATATATTAAGTAAACATGATGAAAATGATTCTACATCTTCATTTAAAGATAGACCTTCTACATATTTACCTAAAGATAGTAATATAAATGGTAAAAAGATTGGTATTTTAAAAGAAGTATATGATTCAATTGATAATAAAGTAATGAAAAAAGCATTTGATGAATTAATGGAAAGCCTTAAAAAGAGTGGTGCTACTATTGATTTTGTTTCATTACCAAAAGATTTATTAACTAGTATATATCCTGCTTATATTGTTATTAGTAGTGCTGAAGCTACAAGTAATAATGCTAATTTAGATGGTATTAAATTTGGACCATATTATGATGGAAAGAGCTATCAAGAAGTAATGATTAATGCTAGAACTAAAGGATTTTCTAACTTAATTAAACGTAGATTTGTTTTAGGAAGTTATGCTTTGATGAGTGAAAACCAAGAAGAAGTATTTTTAAGAGCTCAAAAGATAAGACATTTATTAGTTAATAAAGTTAATGAATTATTTAAAAAATATGATTCTATTGTTGGTCTTGCTGGACCTACAACAGCTCCATTAATTAATGGTGCTAGTGATAAATTATCTGATACATATTTAATTGCAGATAACTATTTAGCTATTGGTAATTTTGGTGGTTTCCCATCAATTACATTACCTTTAGGCTTTGAAAATGGATTACCATTTGGTATCAATTTTACATCTAAAGCATATGATGAAATTAATTTATTTAACATTGCACTTAAAGTTGAAGAATTAACTGGATATAAAAATTTAAGTGTTGTTACTTTAAAGGAGGGAAAATAATATGAATTTTGAAGCAGTTATTGGTCTTGAAATCCATGTTGAAATGAAAACAAAATCCAAGATGTTTTCATCTGCTCCTATTGATTTTAAAGCTGAACCAAATACATTAATCGCTCCTTTAGATATGGCTTTCCCTGGAACTATGCCTAGAGTTAATAAGGAAGCAGTAAAAAATGCTATTAGAGTTGCTAATGCATTACATATGGAAATAGATCATGAATTATGGTTTGATAGAAAGAATTATTTTTATAGTGATCTTCCTAAAGGCTATCAAATTACTCAACAAGCTAGACCTATTGGAAAAGAAGGATATCTTGAAATTGAAGTAAATGGAAATATTAAAAAGTGTGATATTGAAAGAATACATATGGAAGAAGATACATGTATGCAACACCATTTTAGTGATTATACATTGCTTGATTATAATAGAGCTGGCATCCCTTTAATTGAAATTGTTTCCAAACCTGTTTTAAGAAGTGGAATTGAAGCTAGAAAATATGTTGAAAAAATAAGAGAAATTGTTACTTTTTCTAACGTTAGCGATGGTAAGATGGAAGAAGGAAGTCTTAGATGTGACGTTAATGTTTCAATTAGACCTTATGGAAGTAATAAGTTTGGTACAAAAGTTGAAGTTAAAAACATTAACTCATTAGCTCATATTGAAAAAGCTATTGATTTTGAAATTAAAAGACAATCTGAATTACTTTTATTAGGTAAAAAAGTTCAACAAGAGACAAGAAGATATGATGAAGCTAAAAAAGAAACAGTATTAATGAGAGTTAAAACTGAAGCAGCAGATTATAAATATTTTACAGAACCTAATATTGTTCCTATTAAATTAAGTGATGAATTTATTGATGATGCTATTAAAACATGTCCTGAATTATATGATCAAAAATATGATAGATTTAATAAAGATTATGCATTAAATCCTACTGATATTAAGATTTTATTATCTAATGTTGATTATGCAAATTATTATGATTTATGTGCTAAATATACATCGAATTATCAAAATTTAGCTAACTTTATTATTAGTAGTGTTTTAGGTTATTTAAATAAACAAGCATTAGATATTAAAGATTTTAAAGTAGAACCTAAATATATTGCTGAACTTGTAGATTTACTTAAAAATAAAGAGATTAACTCTACTCAAGGAGCAGATATCTTTAGTAAGGTTATTAAAGAAAATAAATCACCTATTAAGATTAAAGAAGAAACAGGTGCATCATTAATTAGTGATGAAGCTAAGATTTTATCTTTAATTCAAGAAGTTATAACAGCTAATCCTACTTTACCAAGTGATTTTAAAGCTGGAAAAACAAGAGCTCAAGGCTTTGTTATGGGTCAAATAATGAGAAAGACTGGTGGTAAGATTGATCCTGCTGTAGCTAATAAATTAATTGTTCAAGAATTAAATAAATAATTTAGTATTGTATATTTTTAAAACTATATTATTATATTGAAGATAATTTTAAAGATTATCTTATTTTGGGGTTGATATATGAAATATAAAATTATTGTAGATAGTTCATCTAATTTATCAGTTGATTATTTAAAAAATGAAAAAGAAATCGGATTTGATGTTGCTCCTTTAACGATAAGAATAGAAGATAAAGAATATGTTGATGATGGAAGTTTAACTAGTGAAGAAGTAGTAGATTTATTAAATAATTCTAAAGGAAAAACATCTTCATCATGTCCTTCTATTGATAGTTATTATTCTAGAATGAATGGAGCAGAATATTATATTGTTATTACTATTTCATCAAAATTAAGCGGTTCATTTAATAGTGCTTGTGCTGCTGCTAGTATGAAAGAAGATCCATCAAAAGTATTTGTTTTAGATTCTAAGCTAGTATGTGGAGCAATGCAAATACTTGTTAAAAAAGCTGTAGAATTAATAAAAGAAAACAAATCTTTTGATGAAATAAAAGAAGAATTAACTAAGCAAAGAGATAATAATAAATTAATGTTTGTTTTAGATAAGTTTGATAACTTCATTAGAAATGGTAGAGTTAATAAAATTATAGGATTTTTAGCTAGTAAATTATCTATTAAACCTTTATGTTATGGTGATGATGGTGAAATTAAAATTATGGCTAAAATAAGAACATTTGCTGGTGTTATTAAAAAATTATCTGTAGAGATTGGCAATATGGCAAAGAATACTAAAGATAGAATTTGCATTATTTCTCATACTAAGAATTTAGAATATGCTAATATTTTAAAAGATTTAATAGTTAAGCAATATAACTTTAAAGATGTTATTATCGAAGATAATAAGGCACTATGTTCTTATTATGCTTTAGAAGGTGGAATTATTGTATCTTTTTAATGTTTGCAAAAATGTTATAAATGATATAAAATAAATATCGCTACATTAAGGAGGAAACTTAGATGCTTCAATGGTATGATTACATATTTTGGGTTATCGCTATCATTATAGTTGTTTTAAGTTTACTCACAGGTGGTAAATCTGAAGGTGCTTCTGGGGCTATTACTGGTGGTGGCTTCAATGTTTTTGTTAAAACCAAAGAAAGAGGAAGCGAGCTTATTATCAGTTATTTAACCCTCGGATTTGGTATAGTATTCTTGTTCTTTGCATTACTTAGTGCTTCATTAACTAAGAGCAGTTCAGATTCTAGTGATTCTACTGAATCCGCAATTAGAATAATTAATACTATTTCAACTTTATTATAAAATTTATAAGCCCTGTTAAAAGGGCTTTTTAAATGCTTAAATATATTTAAAAATGGTACAATCTTGGGAATTGAAATTGTACAATCTTGGGAATTGAAATGGTACAATCTTGGGAATTCACTTGATTAATATAGATTTTATCGATATTTTATTAATTGATGTTTTTAAATAAAATTAATATAAAAAATAAAGTTTTACACTGTCAAAAAAATAGATATTTTTAATTTTTAATTATTTTTTTATATGGTAAAATTACTATATGGAAAATATTAAAGAATACGTAAAAAATAAAAAAGAAAATATTAAGCATTTTATTAATGAAAAAAACATTAAATTATGTTTAGGAATTGTTCAAGTAAATAAAGATCCTGCTAGTAATGCTTATATAAAAGGAAAAATAAAAGATTGTATTGAATGTGGGATTGAATATAAATTATTTGAACTTGATGAAACGATAAGTGAAGATGAATTATTATCATTTATTGATAAATTAAATAATGATGATTCTGTATCTGGTTTTATTGTTCAAATGCCTTTACCTAAACATATCAATGAAGAAAAAGTAAAACAAAGAGTTATTAAAGAAAAAGATGTAGATGGATTTAATCCTTTATCTAAATTTGCTCCAGCTACACCTAAAGGTATATTGACTTATTTAGAAGATAATAATTTTGAATTTAATGGTAAAAATGCTGTTGTTTTAGGAAGAAGTAATATTGTTGGTAAACCAATGCACGATTTATTATTAGCAAAGAATATGAATGTTACAGTTTTACATTCTAAAACTACAGAAGAAGATAAGAAATTTTATATTGAACATGCTGATTTAATTGTAGTAGCAATTGGTAAAAAGTATTTTCTTGATAATAGATACAATTTTAAAGAAAATTGTGTAGTTATGGATGTAGGCATTAATAGAGATGTTGACAATCATTTATATGGTGATTGTATACCTGATTTAAAAGTTAAGTTTGTTTCTCCAGTTCCTGGAGGAGTTGGTTTATTAACTAGACTTGCATTAACATTAAATTTATTAGATACATTAAATAAATAGGTATAAATATGAGAGAAGAAATACGAACATATAACGGGATTACTGTTGGCTATATTGAAGATAGAGGAAACGAATTATATGCTTATCAATATAGTGGAATTTATTTAGGAAAATATAATAAAAGAGATAATATAACTTATTCTTCAAATGGCATGGGTATAGCTAGAGGAAATATATTATCAGCATTGATTTGGGAAAAGAGGTAGAAAGATGGAATTTAGTATTGGAAAAGTTGAAACATATGGTATAGATTTTGCTATTAAAGCAAGTGGTAATCCTATGAGAACTGCTTTTAATAGAAGTGATGTAGATGAAAAAGATTTAAAAAGAGCTAAGATGCTTGGATCTACAAAAAATGGTGAAGGACATGATAATTATTTAAAGGGTTGTGTTGTTGAATTTGATGTTACTGCTCCTTTATATTGGTGGAAGGAAGCTCAAAGATATCATTGGTTTGATTTTGTTTCATCTCAATCTACAATGCATTGTTTATTAAAATTTGATTTAAATAATCAATGTGTTAATGAAACTAATAAAGAAATTATTAAAGTATTAGAAAAAATAAAAGATGAATATAATGCAATTCCTGAAGAAAATAAGGATGAAAAGAAAGCTAAGTGGAGAGAACTTGTAGCTTCTACACCTTGTGGATTTTGTTTGGGTGCAACAATGGTTACAAATTATCAACAATTAAAAACTATGTATAAACAAAGAAGATTTCATAAATTAAGTGAATGGCATAAGTTCTGCGATTTCCTTGAAACTTTACCTCACTTTATGGAATTAACAGGACTTGAGAATTTTAAAAATAATCCTCAACAATAAGAAAAATAAAAAGGCTTTAAAAGCCTTTTTTTAATATACATTTAATTAATTTATAAAATTCTATTTATTTTTTATCTTTTTCATCAGCGACTTCAGCATCTATAACATCTTTATCAAATAATGTTGGTTGATCTTTATTTTCTTCTTTATTTGTATCAGGAAGAGCTTTAATTTCTTCAACTTTTTTATCTTCTTTAACATCTTGAGATTTAACTTTTTTAGCTCTTACTTTCTTTTCTTTTTTAACAGGTTTATTATCGATTACATCTTTTTTATTTCTATCACTAAATAATGTAATAACGATATAACCAATACCTAAAATAATAAATGTAATACCAACTAAAACATTAATAAATTGCATACCAGAATTACCATTTGCTTTATCTTGGCAATCAAGAACTAAAATAGTGATACCAAAAGCTAACATAATAGCAATAATAACTGAATATATAATTCCTCTTTTAATATCTTTAGTTTTATAACAAATTATATCTTCTACTATTAAAGCAACGGATAATACTAATAATGTTAAACTTAATATTTTAGGAAGAGTATAAGTTAATAAACTTGAATCGATATAAAGCATAATACCTAAAGCAGTTACAAGTGATCCAGATATAACGTCAAAACTTAATACACCTTTTTTAAGCATAAATGATAAACAAATAGAAAATAAACCAAATATGATAAATACAGTACCTACACAATAACTAATAGCTGTATTTAAACCTTTACTAT
>CAYNBG010000005.1:0-17133 GCA_964395495.1 uncultured Staphylococcaceae bacterium | reverse complement strand
AATATTAATTATTTATTAAAATTTGGGTCATCATCATTACCATATAACTTAATTTGATTTTGTGAAGCATATTCATAAGCATACATGAAGTATTCATAATATAAAACATCATCTGTATACATTGTTTCATATTTATCCCTACTATCAAATCTTGCTAAACCTTGAACAACCATTTCATGATTTAATAATTTATAATCAGATAATGTAGGATTTTCTTTATCAGTATACCAAACATAACCAAGTAATCTTCCATATGTTTCTCTTAAACCATAACCTTTATTAGATTGAACTATTATATGTTTAGCTTTATTTAATCTATCATTATTATAAATTTCAGCAGTTTTGCCCCATTTTTCTTCAACTATAGTTGATTCTGGTCCATGATCTACTTCTGGAGTATTAATCATTAAGTATCTTGTTCTTTGAGTTAATTCATTTAAATTAGACTTACTATCATATTTAAATACAGTTGTATCTCCATCACCTAAAGAAACAATACTAACATTAACATAACCACCTAAAGCAGATTCTGTTGAATTTGTAAAATCTAAATTTGAGTAGACTGATGTTAATTTAGGACCATCCATTAATTCATCAACTGTTAAAGGAACATTTTGATTACCTAAATAAGTTTTTAAGTTTGCTTTAACTCTAACATATTGAAGATAATTATATTCTTTATAACCATTATAATATTCTTTTAATCTAACTAATGATTCATTATTAGCATAAGATATATCATAATCTTTAAGACCAATACAATCTAATAAATTAGACTTGCTATCAACTAATTCAATATGATTTTTACCAGTTAAAATATTATCATCTAATACTTTAATATCTACTAGATTAGTAGAATTAGAAAATCCTTTATTAGCATAAACAAAACAACTATTAGCTTTAATAGTTTCGTTTAACTCGATGGTAGTTTTAATTTCACCCTTTGAAAAAATATTTAACTTATAACCACTTAAAGATATATCTTCACTAGAAATATTACTTAATTCAATAGCTGAATCATAATAAACTTCACCACAAAAATATTCACTAATAATAATATTAGAATTAGTTTTAATATCAGTTGAATTATTAGTAGAACAACTACTAATAGAACATAAAACTAAACTAGGTATTAATGCTATGAATATTTTGTTAAATTTCATATTATTCAGTTACCAATACTAAATCACTAGAATTTCTAGCAACAATTTGATATGTAGTTTTACTATTATATGTTCTAAATGTATAAATACCTGTTACATTAAATTTTTTGCCTTTAAATGAATCAATTGTTGACCAAGTTGTAACTTCATCACCACTTGATTCATAAGGATAATAAACGAATGGTACATAAAGATTCCATGATGATCTTGTTGTTCCATCTGGAGAAAGATATAAAGTAATATCTCCACTTGAATCACTAACATATCCGCCTGTACATGTTAAGGTGTTTGTAACCTTTACAGGAGAGAATAATTTAGCAAAATCTTGTTCTTTAATATCAGTAGATGCTGCTTCAAATGTATGTACTTTATATTCATCAGGAATTGTTTCAGGAGTATAAATAACTTTACTCTTATCGCTTCCTTCATCTTCATCTTTAAATGCTGTTCTTTGGAAAGTAACACCACTCATTTGGAAACCAAAGTTTTCACTATTCGATAAAGTTCCTGAAATTTCAATATATGAATTTTCATCTGTGTATTTAGAAGGGATTGATGACATACCTGTATAGACATTAATACCAGCATATTCTCCACCAACTGTACCACTTTCTTCTTCAGTAAAGTAAGCTTGTAAATAAAGAATACTATTTGCATAACCTGCAACAGTTCCTCTAACTCTAACTTTAGCGTTATTATATGGGTTTTTATAACTTGAATCTTTTAATGTTTTTTCAAGTTCACGTTTAATATCTAAAAGTGATGTTGCTTGATAATCACCATAATTAAATAATTCTGCAGGTTTACCACTATGTAAATTTAATTTAAATGTTTTAGCTTGGTTTTCAGCATTAATAAATGTATCTTGATATGTAGGAACCTTATCTAACGCTTTAACATAGCTTAATCCTTCTTGAACGATATATAAGTTTAATAAAGATAAAGAAGTATAATCTGCATTCTTTACATTTTCGTTAATCCAAACTAAAGATAAATATCTAGTACCAGTTGAATCAAACTCTGGAGCTTTATACTCAAAGAATGGAGATGAAACAACAATAGTTCCATTTTCCATTGCATTTAATAATTTTTCATGAGTAAATCTTTTTGCTTCTTCACCATATTCTTCAATTTTACCAGTTGATTCAGGAGTATCGATGCCATAATATCTTGATTTAATTAAAGTAGTATTTGTACTACCTTTCATTCTAAAATGAGTTGTATCACCATCGATATAGTAAGCAACTTCAACTTGAGCAATACCATCTTTAAAGAAGTCTTTTCCTTTATAATCTAATGATAATTGAAGAGAACCATTATGAGCATAATCTACAAATGTAGCTTTGCCACAACTAGTATGTGTTAAAGTAATTAATCCAATAACACCTAAACAAAGTAAACTTTTTTTAACGTTCATATTTCCACTCCTTAATTCAAACCAATCATTGCTGAATTATATGCATCTATAAATGCAGTATCAACATCTTTTTTACCTAATAAAGTTTGTGTAATAATTCCACCAACTTGATCTCTACAATTAGCTGTGCCTTTAAAAACTGGATAGTTAAAATAATTTCCTTTTATTTGATTAATAACAGCATTAGCAGCTCTTGGCATAAAATCACTTTCTGTTAAATAATAAGCATAGTCTTCACTTGTATAAGCTGAATACCTAGCAGGAATATATCCTTCTGTACCTAAAGCGATTTCAGCACTAACTTCACCACTTGTTAAATATTTAACTAATTTCCAAGCATATTTAAGTCTAGTTTTATTTGTTTCATCAGTTAATTTAGTGTTATTTAATAATGTTAATGTAACACCTTGTGAAACATATTTCATTCTTTCAGCATCTTTTGAATAAGATGGTACTTTGCAAACACCAATCTTTTTAATATTGGTACTTGCATCATTATATCCAGTACCTCCAGTTGAAGAAACTAAGAATGTACATTGAAGATTTTTAAATAAATCAGAAGTATATTTATTATCATTTGTTCCTTTTGTAACTAAAACACCATCATCATAAAGACCTTTAAATTCTTTGACCATTGTTTTAGCTTGATCATTATTAAAATCAATACTACCTTTTCCATTACTCATTGAAACATAAGGTATGTCTCTTTGATAGGATTGTGAGATGAAAAGGTTAGCGTCACTATCGTAAGCTAAAGGATATACCTTAGCGCTACTATCTGTAGTTGAATAGTTTGGATAGTAATTAGTAATGTGTTCTCTTTCGTATTTTAAAATATTTACAAATTCGCTCCAAGTAATAGAATTCATATAAGCTTCAACTCCACTACCATGAGCAATACCCATATCAGTTAAAATACTATCAGCTTTGTTATAGTCAAATAACATTATTTCTGTTGATTTTAAAAATGGGAACGAATAAACACCTTCTTCAGCATATTTTGTACCTTCTTCATAAAATGAAGGGACAATATCTTCAATTCCTTTACTTCCCGGATTATATTCTTCTTCTTTGGTTAATCCTATTGTTGAATCATTAATATAATCTTCAAGATTTACAACAAATTTTTTATCTTTAGTTTCTAAAGATTTATATTGAGCGACGTGATCTGGATAAGCAACAGCGATTGTAGGTTGTCCACCTGTAGCAAAAGTTTTTTCAACTTTAGCTTCAACATCGCTATATCCTCCTCCATAGTCCATTTCTACATTTAATTTAACACCCTCTTTTTTTTCAACAATTTTAACAAATTTATCAATATAGCTTTGAACTGTATTTTTAACTGTTGCGCCAAAAGTATGCATAAATGTAATTGTATAAGGATCTTCATCAGCTCCTCCTCCACAAGAAACAAGGCTTGTTAAAGTCAACATGGTCGACAATAAACAAACTCCTAATATAGCAATTTTTCTATTTTTCATAACGTAATCTCCTTTAACAAGTCTATATCTCTTATAGAAATTTTTAATCTAAATTATGGTTAAATATTAACCAATAGCTAATGTAGCTGTAGCTTCAGCTGAACTAAATTTAGTATTTAAAGCACTATCGCTCATATCACTATCTTTAGTTAAAGCATAAGTCATTAAACCACCAGCTTGTGTTCTACATTCACTACTTCCTTTAAATGAAGGTGATGTGTATAACATATCTTTGACACTTGAAGCTAATTTTGAGTTTCTAGCCATTAATCTATCAAGTGTTTTTGTCTTATATTTTGTTTCATTGAATGCTTCAGCAAAATCAGCACTATCTAAAACAGAATTTCTAATTCCTGAATAACCAGAGTTAATTGCCCAGTCAAGAGAATTTTCATAATTTGATAAATGTTTATAGAATAACCAGCTAGCTAATCTTCTATTTTCATCGCCATGATCTAAAACGCAAAGTGAAGGACCTTGGTTAATTTGACAAATCTTCTTTTCTCCTTTAGCAGCATTCTTTGTACCACCAGCAGGTTGAGGAATTCTAGCAACTTGGACATCCATTGGATCTGTTGAATCAAATTGATATTTAACACCACCAGTTGAACCTACAGAGAATAATGTATTTCTCTTTGTAAAATATGTATTTGTATAGTTATCACCAGCACTACCTTTTGAAATAATATAGCCTTTTTCTGCATATTCATGCCATTTCTTTAATAATGCTTTCATATTGTCATTATTAAATAAACATTTACCAACACCTTTAGTTGTATCGATGCTTGTATAATCATAACCATATTGTTCAGCAAGAGTAATAAATAAGTTATCATCACTATCGTAAGCAAATACTGCACTATATTCTTGATCACTCTTTAAGATCTTTTGATCATCTGGTAATGAGTTGTTGTATGTAATGAAGTTTGGACAGAAATTATCAAATAATTCTTCCCAAGTTAAGTTATCAAAATATTCTTTACTTAAAGCTTTACCATCATTAACACCTGGAATAGTTACACCGATTAAACCAGCATTATAGAACATAGCTTCTGTTGATTTTGAGAAAGGTAATGAATATGTTCCATCAACAACATAACCTTGTCCTTCTTGTAAATAAGATGAAACGATATCTGATTTTTCTTCAGCAGTCCAACCAATTTGGTATGTCTTTGATTCATCATATTTACTATCAGCATAATCACCTTTAAGTTCTTTACCTGATTTTGTTACAGTTGAATCCATATATGTTTCTAAATTAACAGCTTTACCATATGAAATAAAATCACTAACTGAATCTGGATAAGCTTGAACTAAATCAGGATAGTTATTAGCAGCAAATCCACTTTCACACATTGTAGCTAAACCAGTGTAGTTTGTTGATTGTTTAACATTATCAATTTCAACATTTGGTTCTAACTTTTTGAATGATTCAATGTACTTGTTTAAATATGTTTGGTTATCTGTACCAACAATTGTCCAAAGAGTGATTTTAGTTTTTTCTTTAATAAAACCAGCGTTATATGCTCCGCTTGTGTTTCCACCATCACCACCGCAGGATGCTAAACTCATTCCTGCTAATACGCATAAAGATAAAGCGACAACTTTTTTTAACTTCATATTTTTCCTCCCTTAATAAAGTTAATAAACATTTTTAGAACTAGCCTTTAATACCAGCTCTTCCAACTCCTCTCATTATGTATTTTCTAAAGAAAACAAATAATAAGAATAATGGAACGGTTACTAAAACAGTCGCAGCCATTTGGTAACCATATTCTACTCTTCCAGATTCTTGATCTGTAAAAGCACTACCTCTTAAACCATTAGAAATAAGTCTAAATTCGTCTTTGTTTGTGACAAGATTTGGCCAAACATATGAATTCCATGTTCCCATGAATTTAAGAATAGTAATCGAAATTAATGTTGGAGCTGCAAGTGGTACCATAACGTGCCATAAGAAACTCCAATCGCTCTTTCCGTCAACTTTACTAGCTAAATAAAGTTCATTAGGAACTTGTTTAAATGTTTGACGTAAAAGATAAATATAATAAACGCTAACCCAGAATGGGACGATCATTGCTAAATATGCAGTAAATAATGTTTGAGAATCACCAATCCACTTAAATGAAGCGACGGTGATATAGTTAGAAATAACCATCATTTCACCAGGAATCATCATAGTCATTAAGAAAACCATAAATAAAGCATCTCTTCCTTTAAATTGAAGACGAGCAAATGCAAATGCTGCAAATATGGTTGTTAATAAAGTACCAATTGTTGAGAAAATAGCAACAACAATTGTATTCCACATATATGTTCCAAAGTCAAAAACTTGGAAAACATATAAATAATTCGACCACATAACAACTGTAGGGAAGAATGTTTGTGTGCTTCCTAAAATTTCAGAGTTATTTTTAAGTGATGTAATAATCATCCAATAGAAAGGAAGAATCATAATTAAAGCTAAGAAAATTAATATTGCATATACAATAATTGTAGAAATGACCTTTCCTACTTTTTCTGCTTTTTTAATTTTATTAACGGATTTTCCACCTTCCTTAATAGTTAATTTAATATAATGACCATCTAAATCTTCTTTTCCAAAGTCAATATATGTTTTTTGTTCAACAACAGAGTTATTTAAATTTTCTGACATAGTTTATTACCTCCTAATATTGAACCTTTTTCTTTGATATTCCTAATTGAAGGAATGTAAAGATTAAAATAATAACGAATAAGAATACTGCGGCTGCAGCGGCAAGTGATGTAGTCGTACCATTCATATTGTCATAAATATAGTAAACGATTGTATATAAATCATATGAACCACTTGTTGTACCTGGATTATTAAATAAACCAACAACAGCGGTATACTCTTTAAATGATCCAATAAAACTTGTAACCATCAAGTATAAAATTTGAGGCATCAAACAAGGAACTGTAATCTTTAATAATACTTTCCATCTAGGAGCAGCATCGATTTTAGCAGCTTGATAATATTGTTTATCAACACCTTGAAGACCGCTTAATAAAATTAAAATCTTAAATGGAAGAGAGTTCCAAACAATATAAATACATAAAGGAATCATAGCTGTCCATCTATCTGAACCATAAACCCAAGCTTTTTCGCCTAAACCGAATATATAGTTAATCAAACCTTGTCTATCAAATAAAACGCTAAAAACCATACCAACAGCAATTGTATTAGTAACATATGGTAAAAAGAATACGATTTGAAGAGCTTTTTGGAACCATTTAATTGAATTTAATAAAACAGAAATAAGTAAAGCAATAATAATTGAAAGAGGAACAGTAACAAAAACGATAATAAATGTATTTGGAATAGCATATTGTATAATACGCGTTTCATAAGCCCCCGTTTCACCGACCGCTTTTAATCCAAGAATAATTAAGAAGTTATCAAAAGTAAATCCATCAAATGTACCAGTTGCATAACTATAATTTTTCATGAATGAAATAAAAATTGTATTAATTAATGGGTAAATTAAAAATACACTCATTAAGATTAAAACTGGTGCAAGATATAACCAAGCTTTCCAGTTATTTTTTTGTTCTTGGTCTAAAACACCACCAACAACATACTCTTTTTTTGCTTCTTTTCTTGATACAACATTAACAACGACATCTTGTTTTTCATTAAATCCTTCATTAAGATCACCTAATGTAGGATCAAAAAACATTCTATCTTCGTTAAGTGTGTTTCCTAAATCCATATTTTCCATAAGTTTACCTTTTAACTATTTAAGATAAATTCTTTCTTCTGTTTCTTTAGCAAAGACAAACATTTTATTTGGCTTAACTTTTAAAACGATATCACCACTTATTGCAGTTTGTTCGCTAGAAATAATAACTTTGAAAGTTGGTTTTAAACAATAATTGTTTTTACCAATAATAGAAATATCTCTACCTAATGTTTGAATTGAATCAATAGTACACTTTAAACCTTCTTTGCCTTTTGTTAATTCAAATCCTTCAGGTCTAATTGCAACATATACAGGTTGATCATTAACACCTTTAGCATCACCAACTACTGAATCACCAACTAAAATCTTTTCACCCTTAATTTCTCCAGTAAAAACGTTAATTTGAGGAGTTCCTAAGAATTGGGCAACAAATAAATTTGTTGGATTATCATAAACTTCTTGAGGTGCACCGATTTGTTGTTTAACACCTGATTTCATAACTAAAATTTCATCACTAATCGACATTGCTTCTTCTTGGTCATGAGTAACAAATATAGTCGTAATTCCAGTATTTTGTTGAATTCTTCTAATTTCTTCACGTGTTTGAAGTCTTAAACGGGCATCTAAGTTACTTAAAGGTTCATCTAATAATAAGACTTTTGGTTTTTTAACTAAAGCTCTAGCAATAGCAACACGTTGTTGTTGACCACCAGAAAGTTGAGATGGTTTTCTTTGTAAATAATCTTCGATTTGAACAAGTTTAGCTGTTTCATAGACAATATCTTTTCTTTCAACAGCATTTAATTTTCTATATGTAATAGAAGGTTGTTTTGATAATTTTAAATCACTAACTTTAAATGTTGATTCTAAAATTGATTGAATTTCAGAAATTTCTTCTTCCTTTACTTTTTTAACTTTAAAGAAAATATTTAAAGTATCCTTATCTTTATAAACTTTTAAATCTTCTAATTTATTTTTAAATTTATTTAAAGCTTCTTTTGCTTTAGCTTTAAAATTAGATACATGGAAATTTTCAATTGTTAAAGCAACATTTTCTTTTTCGTAAAAGCCTTTTAAAACTTCTTGAGCTTTAGCAACAACATCTAAAGTCATATTTTTAAAGACAACTGAAGCAAATTGTTGTTCATTAATTCCATAATGTCTAGTTTTATAAAATTTAAAACCAACAGGTTCTAAAGCTTGTCTAACTTTTCCTACTTCAACACTATCAAAATTAACTCCACCGATTTCAAAAGTAATATCTCCATCAACAGAGCATTCATTTAATTCTGCTTCAAATTTATATTTATAAACTAAATCAAATAAAGCATCACTTGTTTGAACTGCTTCAAATTTTGTATCACTTGGTTCAACAATTCTAGGGAAATTTAAAACAAATAAATCTTTATTCTTTTCACTACAATCTTTTAATAAAATAGAAATTGTTGCAACATTTCCATCGACTTTAATATCCATTTTAAATAATTTCTTATCAATACCAATTTTAGCAACTAAAGTTAAAATTGATCTTTTAATACCTTCGATATTATCATCTTCTTTTAATGGAACAGTATATGTAATTGTATAATCGAAAAATGTAACTAAAGGAACTTCAACTTTTAAATTAGTTAAAGGGAATTCAACATTTTTAAAAATTGTCATATGAGGATATAAAGCGTAGTTTTGGAAAACTAATCCAATTCCTCTTTTTTCTGGAGAAAGATTAGTAACTTCTTCTTCTCCAAACCAAACTTCACCACTAGTAGGTATTTGAAGTCCGCTAACCATATAAAGAGTAGTAGATTTACCGCATCCAGATGGACCAAGTAAACCAACCAATTTACCATCAGGTACTGTCATGTTTAAATCATTAACAGCAATAGTATCCTTAATGTGTTTTTTTGGATTTCCTGGGAAGATTTTTGTTAATCCTTTAAGTCTAATTTCCATATTTTTCTCCTTACTATTTTTTAATAATTAATGTTCCATCATCAATTACATTATTATTCATCTTTAATTTTTCGTTTCTACGTCTTTCATATTTTGCTTTAAACAATACATAGAAATATTTAATGAAATAACCAACAAGCAATAATGATGCTACTGCAAATGCAGAAATAAATGCATCACATGGATTGAATACAGGAAGAGAATTTGAAATCAAATTAACTCTAACAACTGTAAACTCTATAAAAATCAAAACACAATCAATAGCAGCTAATCCAAGTAAATTAGTTTTCCAATATGCTTTTGGATTAACACGTTTAAATTCATCATCTTTATATTTTTTTGTAAAAACAAAGAATAATATAATGGATACAACAACATAAACCAATGTAACAGCACCAATAGATAAACCTATAAATAAATCAGAATTAAAGTTATATGTATTTACAGATTTTGCTATTGCTACACTTCCATTGTCATTTGTAATATCATCAATACCAAAATTCATATAACCAAATCTAATTTGAGTTCCTGTACGAGAAACTTCTTTATATGTTGAATTATTATAAATTCCTAATGTAATAATTCCTCCGACAACTTGAATATTTTTAACTTTATTAGAATCAACACCTTTTAAAAGGAAATATAAACTTGCACCTTTACTTGAAACGTTAACAAAATTTGATATGTCACTAATCTCTTCTACGACACCATCATCATAGGTAACTCTATAAACAGTATCGCCACTAAAACCAAATCTTGTTCTAATCATCATCGATCCGTTTTCAATAGCAGATTGATTAGTTGTATATAGTCTTTTATAAGAAGTACCTAAACTCTTATATCCTTCTCCATCAACTTCCTTTGAAGCAGCATCGACATTAACTTTAAATGATGAAAAACCATTTAAATTACTTTTACCTGCGTAACTAAATGATATAAATGAACTTAAATCATATTCAGTATAAATTTTACTTGTAGTACCAGTGTCTTCATCAGTATAAGTTGTATCTATATTCAAATAGTGTACGTTTGTAGAATCTGCAGTTTTTGCATCAAAATCATATTCTAAAATGTTAATAGCTTTAATTGGAGAAGTTAAATCTAAAGAATAATCTGCTCCATGTAAAAAATCACAATATGTAGTAAATGATGTTTGGCCTAAATTAGGACCAATACCATTATATTCAACAAGTTCATTAATTCTTATTAATTGACCTTCAGCATCTTTTTTATTTCCGTTTTTATCTATTAATGTGCATTTAATAATAGCTGGCATATAACATTTTGAATTGTAATAACCAACAAAATAATCTTTTTCTAATTGCGTATTACAATCAAATGTAACTGTAAGACTAGTAGAGTTTTCGGTTGTAGAAATTGAATCTACACTAGCAAAAATCGAACCATCAGTTATTTCAGTTCCTTCTTTATAATCAACACCACTAGATTCATTTTCTTTTAAAACATTAGCACTATTTATAACAAATTCGTTGGAATTAACATTTGTTTGAACATTATTAAAAGCTAATGAGCAACAACCAACTCCTAGAGTCATCATTAAGTAATACAATTTTTTTCTCATAACTAATCCCCTAATTCGTTATAGCACTCTATAGTCAATGCTATTTAAATTATATTTATAATTTTAATAAAAGTAAAGTTTATAAAATTTTAAGCATAGTCAATATTTAAAGTTAACAACGTTTTTTACTTAATTTCCTAATGATTTATCATATTTTAGTATAATAATTAAAGAAATCTTAATATTATTTTAATCTAAAATTATGGATATCATCATTGCTTGATGGTAAAAATATCTCATCTATTGACTTATAAATCTTACTATTTTCAATATCGATTTCTTCGATTCCTAGTAAATAATCATGAAATGATTGTTTTTTCTTTGTAATAAGTGTCATCGAAAAAGAAAAGATTAAAGGAATTCCAAATGTAACGATTGATAATAGAATTTCTAAAAAGAAAATAATAAGAAATCTTAAAGTGAATTGGCCAGCTTTAACACTTAAAACTTTTTTATTAACAAGGCCAATTTTAAACATAAATCTACCTAAAGTAGTTTTATTTCTATTAAAACATAAAGGGATTATGTAATAAATAACTACACTTCCAACAAGTAAAGACAAAGCGACTTCTAACACTAAAATAAATGTAAAATATTTATTAAAAGAAATTACATTTTCAAATTTTGAATTGAAATATCCTAATCCATAATTATCGATATAATTATTATAAAAACTTATGTAAGTTTTACTAGGAATTGTTATTTCATCATTCTTTATAATGCTTTCACCATCGAGCTTAAATAGTTTATAACTAGTTCCTTCATAAACATATGTTAATGTATCCGCTAATTGTAAATTTTTAAATTCAATTCTTAATGTATTTGCTTCTTCTACGCTTTTTTTATTTTCATAAAATGTGAAAAAATTTTCAATGCTGCTTTTAATGTCTTTTTCTATAGTTGCGCTGGCTACTGTAGTGTCGCTATTATAGAATGTAACAATATCTCTAACTAAACCATTACTATCTTCTTTAAACAAGCAAGACTCTAATTTAAAAGAATTAAAACTTTCCTCTTTATCTTTATAAGTTGGCATCATTTTAAATAATTCTCTAAAACCTAAAAACAAACCAACAGCTAAAAAAGCTAAAGTTAATCCATCAAATATTATCGCAAAACATCTTTTCCAAAGTTTTGGTCTATAATAACTAATTTCGTTTGGATCATCTTTTTTTTCTTCGCTATCAAGTTTTAAAGATTCGTTTAAATTTTGAGCATCTAATTCATTCATATACTTGAGATTTCCCTATAATAATCATCCATTGTTGAAGTATCTACACAAAGTGAATTTGTAGATATCTCTTTTAAAGTTTTAGCATATTCATTTGCTAACAACATTATAAGTTGAATTAACAAAAATACAATAGAAATAATTGCTGCTCCATATAGCATAGGTAATGCAAATATTCCTAATATTCCTAATGTTATACATGGTACAAATACAACAACAAATAAATTTTCTAATAAATTAAAAAGAAATTGCACAAAAACATACCTTTTCTTTAAATAATCCATCTTTTTAACGTTAATTCTTTCTACTTTTAAAATCATTTCAGATAATGTTCTTCCTTTTTGATTACATAGTGGAATTATTAAATAATAAACAATAACAGAGATAAAGAAAGACACATAAGAACAAATAACATATACATTCTTTAAATAATTTTCATCTTGACTAATCAAATTTGAATAATAATTGTATGTATTATTTTGAATATCTACTATTGTATCATTTGCTATAATATCACTTAATATCTCTTGATAAAGTTTTAAAAATTCTTTCTCTTTAAATGAAGAAAAATATGTTTTTCCTGTATCACTCATCTCATTTCCATCTTCAAAATATGGTGAAAAATAATCCAAATATGTTTTGCTTAATCTATATGTTCCATTAATTGTTAATATAGATTTATCAAAATATGTTGAACATTTATCTAATAACAATGAATTAATTTTATCAGTATTTTCTTTTTTAATATTAACAAAATATATATTTAAAACATCATATTTTTTTGTAGTATCATCATTTTTTATTTGAAATTCAATATAATTAATGGCGGTTTTTTCTAAATCTTTAGAAAAATTATATTCTTCATCACATTTAAATAAAATATTATTATCAACAAGTACATCTCTTCTACTAACTTCATTATTATAAATTCTAGTTTGAATTCCATTATAATCCATTATTGGATGAGCTATTTGCATTATTACAATTTCAAAAAGAAAAATAGACGTTATAAGAGTAATAAAAATATCTGCAAGAGTAACTAAAACTCTTCTACTTTTTTTAGCTGGATATAAATCAAATTGTTTGCTCATATTAAATCAATTCTAAAAACTTTCCAATATCTTTATACTCATCAACCCAAATAGTAACTAAATCATATGTAAATAAATAATTAGTGACATCTCTATATGTTTTAGAATTATATCCTTCTTGTTTTTTTAAAAATATAAAATTAAATTTTAAATAATTTTTGGATAACTCTAATAATCTTTTCATATTTGGATCAGTCATAGATATTCCAATAAATATACATAAATTAAATGTAAAATCATGCATTTGTTTACTTATATTCCAAGAATATGGGTTGTTATATAAATAGAAATATTCAGATTCATTAAAAATTAAAGAATCTGTAAATTTTGTTTGATCATATTTTTCATAAGGTAAAAGCCCATGAACATGATAAATTGATACTTTACTTTCTTTATTTATAAAACTATTCGAATCATATACGGTATTATACATGATTCCTCTTTTCTTTAATAAATATTCTAAATTAGTATCATAGTTATAAGTAATTACATCTATATTACCTTTTCTATCAATGTATGAAACACAATTATATAATGTAGAATCAGGATCTGAAAAAGATTTAGCTTCTTTAAAATGATATAGTTCATCATTTAATTCTTTATATACATCAAATCCACTTGTTTTAAGTATTTTACTAGCTACAAATAATTCATTGCCTGCGTAATGCTTAATTTCATCAATTAAGTTTAGATTGTCTTTATAGTAAGTATTATTTAATGATTCAATTAAACTCTTCCAATCTTTTGCACCATAATCACAGTTAATACCTGCTCCCATTACTAAAGTAGATTTAAGTTTATAATCATAGAATTTAAACATATATAAAATAAATGGTAAACCATTAATCATTCTAGTTTCAGAATCTCTATTTAAATTGAATAACAATTCATCTTTAAAAATTATTTTATTATCATTTACTAATTTAAATTCAAATTTTTTACCTTCAATAAAACCAAAAGCTAAAAAATTAGATTCATCAAAATAAACATTAATTGCGCTATTTGGTTTAATAGGTTCAAACTTATTTAAATTTTTAACTTTAATGATATTAAAATTACCCATTACATCTATTTCATTAAAATCTACATTTTTTAAAGAATCAAAAATTCTAATTGAGTATTTATGTATATGATCTTTTTTAGATTTAACAATAGCTTTAAAATTACATGTTGGATCAAAATGAAAACCAAACGATCTAAATGTAATTGATTTATAATCTACTTCGTTAAGATAAAATAAATATAAAATGATAAGAAGACACTTCTTTTGATATATATACTTTTCTCTTTCGCTTTTTTTCATATCATTATTTTACCATTTTAATTAGAATTATAGTAATATAATTATATGCAAAATTTAATTTATTCAGGTTATGTAATCGAGATTAATCCATATTCACCATTTGGTGTATTTTTATCATATTTATTTTTATTTATTGTAGGATCTTTTTTAGGATATATTCTTGAAGTATTTTTTAGAAGATTTGTATCAATGAAAAGATGGATAAATCCTGGATTTTTAAAAGGACCTTGCCTTCCTTTATATGGATTTGGAGTGTGTTTATTGCATTTATTAAGTGATTTAGCATTTAAATATATGTTAGATCCATCTAGTAGTATCGCAACTAATAATTTTTATGGATTATATGATGCTAGTGGTGATTTTATTTTACCAACTGGTCATCTTCCATTTTGGGCAGTATCAATAATTATTATTTTAGTAATTGGAATCGCTATGACTTTACTAGAATTTTTAGCTGGTATTATATTTGTTAAAGGCTTTCATATTCAATTATGGGATTATTCTAGAATGAAAGGAAATATAATGGGTATTATTTGTCCTGTATTTTCCGTTATTTGGACACTTGTTGGAGCAATATATTGGTTTGGAATTCGTCCTTTAATAACTTATATGTTATTTAAGTTCGTTCCTCATATTTGGGGTGCTACTTTCTTAATTGGATTTTATTATGCAATACTTTTAATAGATTTTATAAATTCTATTATTCTATCTATTAAAGTTAGCGGACAAGCTAAAAAACTTAATCAAATTGTTGATTTTGAAAAATTAAAAATTAACTTAAGAAAGAAAGAATATAAAAACAATAAATTAACAAATTTAACTGAACAAATTAAATTATCATTAGCTCCTGCTACAAGCAAGATTAAAAAAGCTGCTAATAAAGTAAAAGCTTCGTTTTATATTAATAACGAAATACCTACAAAAAATAATAGCGAAACACCAAGAACTAAAGAAGAAAATAATAAAGAAAATAATTAGTTTTTCTTCTTATTTTTAAATATTAAAGAATATATAATAGCTAAAATAATAACTACTGAAACTAATAAAATAGACGTATACAATACGTCTTTTTGTTCTTTTTCAGTATATTGTTTTAACTCAGTTAATACTTCATTAGTTCCTGAATATATTCCTTCAAAATGATTATCTTTTATTTTAAATAATACTGGTATACCAAAAAAATATGTCTCTTTTGTAGTAGTTGGTTTATTAGTATACATCTCATTAATTAAAGTTTCTTCATTATATGAATCACCTTTATTTTTAAACTTAGATCTATTGATTGCTCCATCTTCAGTAGAACTACTTTTCATATTATATATGTACATATTTATATTAGGTTCATTATTAGTTTCTTTATAATCAAAGAAATATAAAACATCATTTTTAATAGATTTACAATGAGGACACACATCACTATATAAATAAACATAATATTCATTACTTTCCATAGTATAAAAATTATCTAAAGATGTTAGATTGTATTTAGAATAGTCTTCATAATTTCTTTCTACACCACTAGAATTATTACAACTTGTTAATAAGCAAATAGGTAATAAAAATAATGATAATTTTTTAAAATTCATATTAATACACCACCTTTTTTAAATATAAACCAGAAGCACTTGCAGTATAATTAATAATACTTCTATTATTAGAATATAATATATCTTTAACTTTTCGTATATCAATATGCTTTTTTCCTACTTCTAGCAAAGTTCCAACTATTTTTCTTACTTCATAACGCATAAAACCATCACCAGTAAATTCTATATTTAATATACCTTTATTTAATTTAAAATCTATTGAATATATTGTTCTTATAAAATTATTATCGTCTTCTTTTTTAGAAGTAAAATTTTTAAAATCATGAGTACCAATAAATAATTTAGATACTTCTTTCATCATTTCTAAATGAGTTATATTATTATCAAAATATTCATAGTTTCTCATTAATGGATTATATTCTTTTAAATTAATTCTATATACATATATTTTCTTTTTAGCATTAAATCTACTAGAAAAATCTAATTTAGTTTTAACTATATTTTTACAATATATATCATCTGGTAATATTTTGTTAAATTGATATAAAAATTTTTCTTTATTTTCTATCTTTTTAGATATAGTAAAATCTGCTACTTGATTTAAAGCATGTACTCCTTTATCAGTTCTACCTGAAGCATATATTTTAATATCTTCATTTAAAAT
>CAYNBG010000004.1:1249-17649 GCA_964395495.1 uncultured Staphylococcaceae bacterium | reverse complement strand
GTGGAAAATCTTATGAAGACACATTTAATTGGAAATTAAATGGAACTGTTATTACATTTTCAAATTGGAGTTATAAAGATAGTAACGAATTTACTACTGGAACTATTTGTAAATTCCTAGATAAAGATAATGAACCATTTGGTTTCTATGCTGAAGCTGATTCATTAGGTAAAGCATTTATCGAACAAAATAAAGGTACTAATTAGTACCTTTTTTCTTTGTCTATGTTTAGTTAAATATTTAAAAAATTATATTAAATCCTATGTATTTTTAAGTATAACTTGAATAGTCTTTTTAAATAAAATATTATATTTAAAATTTTATAGGAGATGTTTATTATGAAATTTAAAAAAATTATATGTTTAAGTTTAATTAGTATAGCATTAATCAGTTGTCAAAATAATGAAGCAAATATTCCAGTAACGGTTTCTACAATTAATTCAAAAATATATTTTGGTGCTTTAAGTGCAGGTTTAGATTTACCTACCTACTATTTTTCAGATACTAAAGATATTCCATATGTTAGTAGCGAAGATTATTTTATTAATGCTTTAAATAACGCTTTAGACCCTTCTAAAAAAGATATTGGATATAAATTAGAAGGTAACTCAATTATTAATAAATTAACTAATGCTAGTTTAGTATTTGATGTTAAAAATAATTGTATATATTCTGATGATATGGATCAATTTATTAGTTCTTCATCAAATAGAAATGATCCTATAAATATTTTAAGTTTAGGAATAGATACTACTGCTCAATATACTGATAAAACTACATATACAAAAGGCAATAGAGTTTCATTTAATTTAGATAAATATAATGCAACTCTTAAAGAATATGATAATAAAATATTTATTCCATTCTCATTTTTAGAAACCATAATTGGTGAAGGTTCTCCTATGCGTTTTGTATTTAATGGTAATGATTATTATCTTTATTTATCTCAAGCAATGAGAAAACAAGATGGCACATATACAGAATATGGAGAAGCTTTTTATTCAGGTACTCTTACTAAAAATAAAGTAATATCAGAAGAATACGCTAATTACAATTACAATTCTTTCTTATTTACTTTAGAAAACTTTTATGGTCGTTATTCTAAATTAAATATTTCTTCATTAGATAAAAAATTAGATGAAGCAGGTTATAAAAGTCTAATTAATTCAACAGATTCTTCTATATCTAATAAAGCTATGGCTGATGTAATTAATAAATATTTTAATGATGGAGGACACACTGCTTTCGTTTCAAGAGGATTTGGATGTACATATGATGCAGATTTTGATAAAAAATTACAATATGAAATTTTAAATTATGATAGTAGATTAGCTAAAACTAAAGCAAATGATGAAAAATTAAAAGAACTACGTGGAGAAGAAAAGCTTATAAATAACCTTGTAATTTCAGGAGAAACTGCTGTTATTAGATTTGATAGTTTTTCTTTAAATGCATTAAATTTAGCTCCTACAATAGATAATGTAACCACAGATAAAACTAGTACATTTGCTATTATCTATAATTCATTTAAAACAATAAAAGAAAATCCATCAATTAAAAATGTAGTTTTTGATGTTACATTAAATGGAGGGGGTGCTGCTCCTGCTTTAGGTGAAGCTTTATCATTCATGACTAATGATCCAATCGAAATAACTATAAAGAATACATTATCTAACTCTTTAACTACTGCAGTTATCAATTATGATAATGATTTAGACGGCGATTTTAATGACAACGATTCTTATGAGGGAGAATATAATTTTTACATAATGACTTCATGTTCTTCTTTTTCTTGTGGTAACGAATTTCCTGTATTAGCTAAAGAATATGGTTATGCAGAAATAATAGGTCAAACAAGCGGAGGAGGCGACTGTAGCACTACTACATTTATATCTCCAGATGCTACTATGTGGGCTATGTCAACATATAAATGTTTTACTAGTAAAGATGGTACATTAGATTTTGATAAAGGTGCCACTCCTGATTATGAATTAGATAGTTCATATTTCTACGATATTGAAAAATTAAATACTTATTTGAATTCAATTTCTTCAAATAAATAATATAAGGTCATCAACTTAAATAAATTACAAATAAATGGTGGACCTAACGAGAATCGAACTCGTGTCTTTTCAATGCGAATGAAATATTCTCCCACTAAATTATAGGCCCATTAGTTATTATTATATTATTATTTGATGTATTTTTATACTCACCTTTTTTATTTATTAAAGTAAAAGAATTATAATAGTCCTACACATAAAATTGTAATTAATTGATATTAGAAAAATAAATATTGTTATTTATACATACAATAATAATTTGAATGTATAATATTTTTCATGGAAAAAAAGAAAGTAATTGTAATAGGCGCAGGAATTGCAGGATTAACTGCAGGAATATATTTATTAGATAACGGTTTTGATGTAACCATATATGAAAAGCATACCGTTCCAGGAGGAGAATGCACTGGTTGGAGAAGAGATGGTTTATTTATTGATGGTTGTGCTCATTGGATAGTTGGTACTAATAAAAATAGCGAATTATATCCTTTATGGAAACATATTGGTGCAATTAATGATGATTCTATTATTCATAATACAGAATTCTTTACTAAGCTTGATATAAATGGTGAGATTATAACAATCTATTCAGATTTAAATAAACTATATAACGAACTAACAAGAGTCGCTCCAGAAGATAAAAAAATAATCAATAAATTTATTAAAGGTATAAAATCATACTCACATGTTTTAATACCAGTAGAAAAACCTATTGATTATATGAATATTTTTGAATTAACTAAATATGGTTTTCATTCTTTACCTATGTTATCAAGTTATTTAAAATATCACAGAATGTCTGTTCAAAAATTTGCATCTAAATGTAAATCTAAAACATTAAAAAGAATATTTTGTAGTATTTTAAGTACTAATTATAATATGCATTCATTACTTTATACAATGCAAGCATTAGCAAAAAATGATGCGGGTATTGTTGAAGGAGGATCATTAGCCTTAGCGTTAAGAGTTAAAGATAAATTTACTAGTTTAGGTGGTAAAATAGTATTTAATTCAAATGTTAATAAAATTAACATATTCAAAAATAAAGCTACTTCTATTACTTTAAATAATGGAGAAATAATTAATGCAGATTATATAGTTCCAGCATGTGATATTCACTATACATTATTCAATTTATTGGATAATAAATATAATATTCCATTCATTAATAATAAGTTTGAAGATGTAAATAAATATCCATTATGTCAAGCTATGTTATGTTCTTATAAAATAAATAAAGATATATCTATGTATCCAAAAATGATTCAATTTGATGTTATGCCTATTAAAATACATGAAGAAGTTATTTCTAATATAACTTTAAGAAACTATTCTTTTGATAATAAATTAAATACTTCTTCTACTTGTGTTACTGTTTTAATTCAAGTAAAAGACAGTTTATATGATTATTTTAAAGGTTTATCAAAAGAAGATTATATTAAAGAAAAAAATAGAATTGGTAATGAAGTTTTAAACCATCTTATTAGATATTATAAATTAGATAAAGATGATGCTAAATTGATCGATGTTACCACTCCTTTAACTTATGAAAGATATTGTAACGCTTATAGAGGTAGTTATATGTCATTTATTACTAGTAAAGATTCTAAAGGTCTAATGCATTCTGGTAAAATTAAGGGACTTAAAAATGTTATTTTAGCAGGTCAATGGTTAATGCCTCCTGGAGGGTTACCTATTGCGTTATTTACAGGAAAACATGCAGCAATGAGAATATGTAAATTAAATAAAATTAAATTTAAAAATTTAGAAAATTAATTTATTTCCCATCTCTTTTAAAATATTTTTGGATAAATCGTAAATCCTATTAGTATTAATTAAATCATCTTTAAAACATTCATTTTTAATATTCATTAAAAAAGAAAAATCTATATTTTTATGTTCTTCTTTTATTTCAGGATATTTTTTAACTAAATTCGTTACCAATTCATCAATCATATAAATACAAAAAGAAATAGCATCTAATACAAGTTCATCATCTAATAATTCATTTAAAGAATAATTAGATAAATATATTGATGGTTTTATTAACCATACTTTTAATCCATATAACAATTCTTCTTTTTCGCTCATTTTATAATCTCCAATACATCTTTAAAATCATCAATTATATAATCTGGATTATATTTTAAACTATCTTCCAATTTACCATATCCATATGTTACTAGTATTGTTTTTAAATTAGCATTTTTACCAGTTAAAACATCAACGTAACTATCACCAACATAAAAACCATTATTAATATTTAAATTATATTTTTTAATAATCTTTTCATTTAATAATGTTACATCTGGCTTAATTGGATAGTTTTTATCCTGCCCTTGAATGTATTCAAATTTAATATCTTTTAGTAATGAAGGAATTAAAGTTTGAAGCAATTCGTCTGGTTTATTGCTTAATATAAATAATTTTATATTTTTTTTATTTAATTCTTGTAAAGTAACGTCAACATTTTTAAATAAAACTGAGTATTTTTGATTATCTCTATAAAATTTTAAAAATAATTCATAATCTTTATCATTATATGAATTATCTTTCATAAATCTTTTAAACAACAATTCTGCACCATTACCAATAAATGTTCTAATAGTATCTTTAGAATATTCTAAATTTATATTTTTATATTTTAAAAACTTATTAACTGCAATAGTTATACCTTCAAGTGTATCAATAAGCGTTCCATCAAGATCAAAAATCACAAATTTCATATATGAATATTATAAATCAATTTAGTAATGAAATAACTAGAAATAATAATAAATATTATTTACATTATTGTTACAAACATTTTCATAATATATGAAAATTATACCGATTTAATCGTTATTTTAAAGTATATCATTTTTAAAGCTATGATTACTAGTTTTCAATACGAGATTTTTATTTACTCTAAAATCTGCTAAAATTATGAAACGAGGTGATATTATGAGAACTTTAATTATTAGCGACGATAACGCTGGTATTACATATAAAGAAGCTGAAACATTGGGCATTAAACTAACTAGAATGCCTATATTAATAGACGGAGAAACTTATTTTGAGAATATAAATATTGATCAAGATAAGTTTTTTGAACTTCAAGAAAATGGAGCAGACATAAGAACAAGTCAACCCGCAATTGGAGAAGTTTTACAAATGTGGGACGAATATTTAAAAATATATGATGAAATCGTTTATATACCAATGAGTAGCGGTTTATCTTCAAGTTGCGAAACTGCTACTAGTTTAAGTACAGATTACGAAAACAAAGTTTTTGTTGTAGATAATCATAGAATAAGTGTTACTTTAAAATCCGCAATATATGATGCAGTAAATTTAGTAAAGCAAGGTAAAACAGGTAAAGAAATCAAAAAAATACTAGAAGATGCAGCTCATGATTCTTCTATTTATATTATGGTAAATACTTTAAAATATCTTAAAAAGGGAGGGAGAGTTACTCCTGCTGCTGCTTTAATTGGTGACACCTTACATTTAAAACCTATTTTAAGAATTGATGGCGGCAAACTCGATGCTTGCGCTAAAAGTATAGGCTTCAAAAAAGGCAAAAAAATATTAATTGACCAAATGGATTATGATTTAAAATACAAATACAATAATGATATAAATTCTTTAAGAATATGTATTGCTTATACTAAAGATATTGAAGAAGCTTTACATTTTAGATACGAAATAGCAGAGCACTATAGCATTAAAGAAGAAGACATTATTGTAGATCCATTATCCTTATCAGTTGCTACGCACATTGGTCCTGGTTCATTAGCTATTGCATGTTCTAAAATTATCAAGTAAGATTTAAACTATGGAAAATAAAGAACTAAATAAACTTAAAAAAACTAAAAAAGTATTATTAATATTGGGATTAGTATTTATTGGTATTTCTGTTGTTTTATTAATAATTGGAACAATATTATATGTTGATAATTTTTCATTAATTATGGGAAATCCTGAATATTTTGATTCTCACACTGGAAAAGTTTATACAGATAAAATTCCTGAAAATATATTATTAGCAGTAGGTTTTGCTACACTTCTTCTAATTGGATTTATTATATTTATCATTGTTGGATTTGTTTTACTAATTGTTCAAGCAACATACTTTGCAAAGAAAATTAAAAAATTAAATAAAGAATTAAATATTAAAACAGAAGAAACAAAATTAGAGTAAATAAAAATAAGCCATAAATGATGGCTTATTTTTATTTTAATCATCGTTTACTATATCTTTTTCATCAATAATATTTTTAGAAACTGCATATTCAACAATATTATTTGTTTTATCTACAACTTTATTAACAGATCTACTAACTTCATCTTTTTTATTTTTTAAAGCATCAATATTTTTAGATAATCCATCCCATCTTTCAGATAATGTTTTAGATAACGATTTTAAATTATTAACTTCTTTAATAATACTATTAACATTATTAGAGATTTCATAATTCAATTTTAAAGTTAAAACATTAGATAATATAGCTTGAAGCGTAGATGGAGAACACAATATAACATATTTTTTTCTTGCATATTCAATGATACTTTCATACAAATCATCATTACTTTGTAGAAATCCTAATATAGAATCATTAGGAATAAACATAATAGCATAAGAACATGTTTGATTTTTTATAATATAAGATTTAGCAATTTTATCAATTTGTGTTTTCAATTCTTTTTTAAAATTCGATATGTTTTCCTTATTATTTTCATTATTTAGAATAATGTTTTGATAATCAACAAAAGGAAATTTTGAATCAATACACAATAATTTATCAGGTTCAGGCAAGAAAATGACTGCATCTGGTCTTACGTTGTTTTCTTGAATTACATATTGAGTTGAATATGTTTCGTGGGTATCTCCAAATACTTCTCGAAGTATAGATTCTAATGCTATTTCGCCAAATCTTCCTCTAGCTTGAGTATTATTTAATACACTATTCAAATTAACAACTTCATTATTTAATTTATCTATGTTTTCTTGAGCTTTTGTGATTTTACCAAGTGCTAGATTAACTTTTTCTAAATTATCAGAATTCGATTTAAAACCTTCTTTAAGTTTACCATCAACCGTATTTCTAATTTCACTAAGTTGATCATTAATAACCTTTAAAACTTGAATATTATTTTCATTAATTGCCTTAGCGTTATTCTCTTTAATTTCATTTAAATTCTTATTTTGAATATCAACTTTGTTATTAAGTTCTTTATTCATATTATATAATTCATCTTTTAATTGAATTTTTAAATCTTTTAAATTTGAATCAATATTATTTTTGATATCTTCCTCATTTACACTATTATTTCCCGCTTGTTTTTTATTTTTAATAAATAAAATTAGAATTATTAAAGCCAATAATAACGATAAACAACTAATAATCAAAACAACTATAATTAAAATTTCCATATCTATTTAAACTCAGTATATTTCTTTGAGTTTCCTCTTGCTAATTCTACAGGATATTTCTTTTCGTTTTTATCCATTTTAGAATTAATTATATCATCATCATTTAAATTTAATTTATTTAAAAGATCATAGCAATAAATAATAACATCTGCTAGTTCTTCTTTAACATCTTCTAAATTATAATGTTCTTCGTCCCGTTGAAAACATTCAAGCAATTCATTAGCTTCAATTGATATAGATTTAGCTAAATTAGCAGGAGAATGAAACTTATCCCGCTCTCTATCTTTAACAAATTTTTTAATTCTATCACTCGTTTCTTTAATCATATCATCCTCCTTTATTAAAATATCACTTATAATAATTTTAATTTAAATTGACCTATTTTGTCTATTAAGTCTATAAATAAATTAAATTATTTAATTTAATTTCTTTTATTTTGTTAATTATTAAATTACAATATAAGTATGGTAGAATTTTTAAAGATATTTGGCGAAGGATTTTTATTTTTCTTAGGCCTTCCATTTATACTATTAGGATTAGTCGTATATGGCTTATATCTTTTTGTTGTATTTATTGTAATGGCTATTAAAAACATGGTCTTATTCTTTAAAGGAAAAAAATTTTCTTTAATGCTTGAAGAAGACTATAAAGCTGATGAAATATTAAGAAATGGTATAAATATCGGAGGCAATCAACCTCAAGTACAAACTGCTACAAATAATAGTGTTACCTACAACAACACTTATAACCAAATTAACATTACTCCAAAACAAGAAAATTCTAATGAAGGATTAACTAAAGCAACATTTATTGATGCTACAAATTCCGATAATTTAAGCGGATATATACAAGGAAACGATAACAATGGCAACTAACGAAAAGAAATTTAGCGACGGAACATTTTATAAAGTATTAATAACAATAGTTGTTATTCTTTTAAGTATATTCTTTATCTTTGGATTGATTGGAAGAGGTATTCAAGTAATTATTAAAAATCAACAAAAAAGAGTTGATAAATTGATGTCTAAATTAATATTAAGCAAAGTTGTAAATAACGAAAAAGACTTTAAACGTATAGCAAACTATAAATCTAAGGCATTCTTTTTTAAACATTCAATTCCTCCTATTTTAATGATGCTAATTTGTTTATTAACTTACATCATTTGCATTTCAATCCATATGCCTATGCATAATGGTGAATATGTATCAATGTTCTATTTATTTGGTAGAGTTATCTATCCTTGGCAAGGTGAATTTAATTATTATCCTCCATTAGGATTTGATTTCTCTAATGTTCATGCTGTTCTTCCATTTGGTGAATATTCAATCTGGTATATCGTGTTATCTATAATTGTTATTTCTTTACTTATAGTTGCTATTATTTATTACTTTGTAGAAGTAAGTGGCTATCTAGCAAGAAAATATAGAATACATAAATTATCTCAATCAATGTTTGCTAAAAACCTTGATGATATCGATTTAATGCATTTTATCAATACAACTAATTCAACAATTCTTTCGGATAATGAAAAAACCACTTTACCTGTATCAACTAACGATACTAGGCAAAATGGTTTAGTTAATGATAATTCGAATAATACTCAAATTAATTAATTCCATTAGTTGCAACATTTACAAATAATAAAATTAATTCAACAATAACAAAAGCTGCAAGAAGCACATCTAAAACCACAAAAAGAATAAATAGACGAGATCTTGAAATTTTCTTTTCTTCATCTTTATTTTTTTCTTCAGGACTAGAATCTTTTTTAATTTCTGAAATATTGTTTTGAGATGGAGCAACAAAACTTCTAGTGCTACTTAAATCTTTAGAATCATCAATTCTTTCTATTTGTAATCTATTGTTATTTTCTTCCATCTTAATATTTTAAACTCCCTGGTGTTCTTGGATATGGTTGAACATCTCTAATATTAGAAATACCTGTAATATACATAATTAATCTATCAAATCCTAAGCCAAATCCTGAGTGAATACATCCACCATATTTTCTTAAATTCAAATACCATTCAAGACCTTCAGCATTTCCAAGTTCTTCCATCTTCTTCTTTAAGATTTCATAGTTCTCTTCTCTTTGGCTTCCTCCACAGATTTCTCCAACTCCTGGAACTAATAAATCGCATGCTGCAACAGTTTTTCCATCTGGATTTTGTTTCATATAGAAAGCTTTAATCTCTTTAGGGAAATCAGTTAAAAACATTGGTCCTTTAACAATTTCTTCAGTTAGATATCTTTCGTGTTCGCTTTGAAGATCCATTCCCCATTCAATCTTATCGTATTCAAATTTATGACCTTTAGCTACAGCTTCTTTTAATAATTCTACGCCTTCAGTATATGTCATTCTTTTAAATGGAGTATTTAAAACATGATTAATTCTATCTAATACGGTCTTATCAATCATTGTATTAAAGAAATTCATTTCATCCTTACAATTATCTAAAACATATTTAATAATGTATTTTAAGAAAGATTCCATTAAATTCATATCATCTTCAAGATCTGCAAAAGCAATTTCAGGTTCAATCATCCAGAATTCACTAGCATGTCTTGTTGTATTTGAATTTTCAGCTCTAAATGTAGGTCCAAATGTATATACATCTCTAAAAGCTAAAGCAAAAGCTTCAACATGGAGTTGTCCACTTACAGTTAAACAAGCACTACTATTAAAGAAATCGTTTGGATGTTTTAAATCACTTGCAACATGAAATACTTGTCCAGCACCTTCAGCATCATTTGCTGTAATTTCAGGAGTGTGAATATACATAAATCCATTTTCTTGAAAATATTTATGAATCGCATAAGCTAATGTGTTTCTAACTCTAAATACTGCATTAAATGTATTTGCTCTAGGTCTAAGATAAGCAATATCACGTAAAAATTCAAATGAATGTCTTTTCTTTTGTAAAGGATAATCGTCACTACACTCACCTAATAATTCAACTTTATCTAATGTAATTTCAAATGGTTGTTTATTTTCAGGAGTAAGTTTTACCATACCAACAGCTTTAATACTAGATCCATATTTAATTTTAGAAATATTATCATAATTAGAATTATCTTTTGTGTAAACTAATTGAACATTTTTAAAATAACTACCATCATTAAAATCAATAAAACCTACACTACCATTATCTCTATTGCTTCTAACCCATCCTTCTAAAACTACACATGCATCTTCGTTTAAGCAATTATTTGCTAAAGATAAATACATCTTTTTTACAGTTAAACTTCTTTCTTGACTCATAATCTTAATCTCCTAACGTAAATTATACAATAATTTAAAATTTATTATAATCTTCTATTCTCCAAGATGGATCAACACCTAAAGATAAATCTGCAAATACACCTTTATCATATAAATGATCTGCAACTTTTGCAATCATTGCTGCATTATCTGTAGTACACCAAATTGGAGGTATAATAACTTTAATATCGCTGTCTTTAAATAATCTTACAATCTCACTTCTAAGATAACTATTAGCACTAACTCCTCCAGCTAAAACGACTTCTTTAATAGGATATAATTCACATGCTTTTTTAACTCTATCAATAATCATACCAACTGCAACATCTTGAAATGATTTTGCAAGATCTGCTCTATTTAATTCTTCACCTTTTTGTTCCAAGTTATGTGCTAAATTTATAACAGCTGTTTTAAGTCCACTATAACTAACATTTAAACTTCCATCATGCATTGGAGTAGGTAATTTATAACTATGCTTGCCTTCTTTTGCTAATTTATCTATTGCTACTCCTCCTGGATAAGGAAGGCCTACCACTCTAGCTACTTTATCAAAAGATTCACCAATTGCATCATCTTTTGTTTCTCCAATAATTTCAAAATTTAAATGATCTTTCATTAAAACAAGCTCAGTATTGCCCCCACTAACAACAACAGCTAATAAAGGAAATACTAATGTATCAATATATTCATTTGCATATATATGCCCAGTTAAGTGGTGAACAGGAATAATTGGTTTATTATAAATCAAGGCTAATGTTTTAATAGCTTGTAAACCAACATGTAAGGCCCCGATTAATCCCGGTCCTCTAGTTACTGCAAACGCTGTAACATCTTCAAGTTTAATATTTGCTTTATTTAATGCTTCATCAATAACTACTAAAATACTTTCTAGATGTAATCTAGAAGCAATTTCAGGCATAACTCCACCATATTTTTGATGTACTTCAATTTGAGTTGAAACTATGTTAGATAATAATTCTCCATTTTTAATAATTGCGCAGCTTGTTTCATCACAACTGCTTTCAAGAGCTAAAATAATTCTATCCATTTTAAATCTCTCCCTTCATCATATACAAAGCATTTTCTCCATCTTCGTAATATTTAATCTTTTTTGTAATAATACTAAATCCATTCTTTTTGTATAAATTAATTGCTGCTATATTCGATTCCCTTACTTCTAAAGTATAAAATTCTACATTTTCTTTTTTTAAATACTTTTCACTTTCTTTGATTAATAAACTAGCATATCCTTTATTTCTTGCTTTATCTATTACTCCAATTCTATTAATAGTAGCACTATCAAATGTTATCCAATAAATCAAATAACCAACTATTTCCTCATCTATTTTTAAAAGCAATGTATGAGAGAAAGGGTTCTCACTTAATTCATATGCAACATCTTTTTTAGCAAATGGATGTTTAAAACAACTAGATTCTAAAGAAGTTACTATATCAATATAATCACTATTAGCAACAATAAATTCCATATTAATCCTTTAAGTAAACAGCTTTTAAAGTCATAATGTTTTTGACTTTATCGTCTTCATTTTTAAGTTTTAACATATTTGTAGAAATACTAGCTTTAAAACCTTCTATATCTAAATAATCAGTATCTCCGCAAATCGCATAATCTTTATGTTCTTCAATATAATTTAAAACATCATCATTGCTCATAACACAATCAGCCATTATAACTTCATTTTTATTATATACACCAATATAACTTCTTTTGCTTCTAGCGTTTAATAAACAAATAGATGGCTTATCATAATTTTGTAATACTTTTAAACTAGAATAGGCATAACAAGGTATATTTAATGCATATGCATATACTTTAGCAATTGTTAAAGCGATTCTAACACCTGTATAACTTCCAGGTCCTAAAGTAACATGTATTTCATTTATTTCTTTAGGATCAATTTTATTTTTATTTAAAATATTTTTAATTTCAGGAATCATATATTCGCTTTGCTTTTGAAAGCATTCATACGCTGTTTCATTAACTAATTGATTATCTTTTCCTAATCCTACAACTAAATCTTTATATGAAGAATCTAATAATAAACTATACATACTATTCTCCTTCTATTTTATCTAATACTTCATCATATTTCTTACCATATGAAGTAATTTTTATCGATCTATAATTATTCTTTAAAAGATGTAAATCGATGTTAATATATTCATCTAAAAGAAATTCTTCAATGAACATTGGCCATTCAACGACACAAACACCATCTCCTTCAATAACTTCTTCTAAACCAATATTTTTGTTTTCTGGTGATACTCCTTCAAGTCTATATGCATCAATGTGATATAGATTTAAAGGCTTCGAAAAATAACATTTTAATATATTGAATGTAGGTGAATTAACTTCATCATTAATTCCTAATCCTTTTGCTATACCTTTAGTAATAGTAGTTTTTCCTGCACCTAAATCACCAGTTAAAGTTACTAATGAACCCTTAAATAATGCTTTAGCTAATTTTTCACCAATAATTTTAGTCTCTTCTTCGTTTTTACTAATAAACTCTAAAACCATAATTACACCTTCTTTGTTGTTTCTTTTAAAAACTTATCATAATATTCTTGAATCTTACTATCTATAAACGGAAATTCTTTTTTATTCATCATATTTTTAATTTCATTGATGTTATAGCGAAGAATTTTATCTATATCATCACCATATTTATATTTTCTTTTATTATAAGCATATTCTTTAACATCAATCAACCTAATTGAATTATTTGGATATTTTTTAATATCTAGATCATAATCAATATATTTAATTTTGTTTTTATCAATAATAAATGGTGAAGCAAGATTGACATAATATGTAATTCCATTATTTTTAAGCATACCAATAATATTCCGCCAACGTTTTTTAAAAAACACCATAATTGCTGGCTCTTTTGTATACCAAATCCTAAAATCATGTTCAATAACTTTAACTTTTTTACTAGAAACTACAATATATTCATCAGTTTCTTCAACAACATATGTTGAATCCCAGATACGATGCATTCTACCATCATGTTTATAGCCTTGAACTTCAATCCACTTTCCTTCAAGCTTTTCCATAATTGGTAAACCTCTTACTTACTTTCTAATGCATCAAGAAATTCTAAGACTAAATTTAAGTCTTTTTCAGTTCTCCTTAAAACATTAATATTAAAATCTGATTCAACAGGTATATTTAAAAATTCATCAACATAATCAATACCAACTGTTGTATAACCTTCTCTAATTGAAACAACAACATCGATTAAAGTTTTATCAATTCTAAATTTCTTTAAAATATTTAAAGCTTTAGATGTAAAATACTTTTTATAACTTTCATCATTCGAATAAACTTTATATATATCATTTCCATCAACTAATTTTAAATCATCTATATCGTTAATTGGTTTTGATAATTCCCCACCAACAAGTTGGAAAGTAATAACTTTATCTTTTTCTTTATAGTTATTTGGATAAACATATAACTTACCTAAAAACATAGGAGATGTTCTATTTTTAACTAAAACATTAGCTGCTATATCACATGAAGTTAAAGTTTTATCTTTATAGACCGCTTCAACATAATTTCTACTTCTTGAATCTTTAATGTTTTTATATAAATGAGCTCTAACAAAAACTTGAGTATCAAGTTGGTTAGATGATATATAATTTACCTTAGTAAATTTTTCATCCCTATAAACATATTTAGCGCTTTCTTTATATAATTGGTCAATATAAGTGTATGCTTTTGTTTGTAAGTGTTTTTTGTTTATTTTATTAACTATGACCATGGCTACAAGTCCAGCAACAAAAACACCTAAAGCAATATACATAATCCAACTATATTTATTTTGTAAAGTTAAAGTCAAAACAAATGCAGCAACCATAAAGACTAAAACAATACCAGTTGTTAAATAATTGATTCTTTTAATTTTTTTGCTGTAATTTAAATAAACAGTTCTATTTTCATTAACTTGTTTAGTTAAAGATTCTTGGTCAAGAGTTACTGCTTCCTTTTTTTCTTCTTCTTCAAGCATCGCATTTTGATCAATTAAATTATTAATTTTTTCTTCTTGAGATGGCTCGTTTTCTTTAACTTCACTAACTTCTTGTTTTTCAAGAGGTGCGTTCTCATCAAATTTCTTAAATCCCATAAATAAATACTCCTACGTAATGTATGAAATAATTATAAACAAATTACTAACTTTATGTTAGTAATATATACTAAATTTAAGTTTATTTTAATGAATAAATTATTAAAACAAAACCATCTTTGACTTCAATAGAGGATTCTTTACCAATGAATTCATTATCAATACCTAACGGAAATGAGTTTGCTAAGGTGTAATTTGTAACATTATATTTGAAGTTTTTTAATGTAACAATTGATGTATCTGAAAGCGAAAACATACTGAAATACCCACTCATTTTATCATTAAACGATTTTGTTTCGTTATGTAAAACTTCATATATTTTTTTATTATTAACTAATTTACCTTTTAGATTATTTTTAGCTAAATAATGAAGGATTTGAATGTTGGCTATTGTATGTTCTTCTCTTTTTCCGGTTGCACCATAAATATAAAAAGTATCAAACCCCAATTTAATTCCTTCATTTATAGCAGCAAAAACATCAGTATCATCTTTTATAGGATTTAACCTAATAACTTTTACATTATTAGGAACAAAATCTAAACTATCAAAATCACCGATTAGTAAATCTACTTTTATATTATTTTCAATAGCGATTTTGTATCCACCATCGCAAGCACATACAAAATCACCATCATTAATTTTTATTTCATTATTTTTATACTCACCGGCACCGATAATATAAAAAACACCATTATTTTCCACTTGTTTTTACCTTAAAGACTCTATTAATAACCATCAATGGTGCAGCCAAAACAATCATTCCACCAATAGCAATTCCCATACTTGCAGGAACATATGTAGATTGATAAATAAAGTTATCTAATAACGTAATTGGTTGATATAAGATTTCTGCACTAACCATATGTCCAATATATCTAACAACAGTAGCACAAACTCCACCAACAACTATACCAGCAACCATTAAACCAAATTGCTTACCTTTATTATCATCTTTATTAAATTTAGCAAACAAATTAACAAATGTACCAACTAATCCATATCCTGATAAAGCAAGGAAGTAATCAAACGGATAAGTTTGTAAACCATAACCATCAATGAAACATGTAATTAATCCAAAAATAAAGCTACTAGCAATAAATCCTTTAACACCACCCCATCTAATAGCAATGATAAATAAAGGAATAGCTGCAAAACTAATTGATCCGCCATTTGCTTGAATTGGAATTCTAGCAAATTTGTCTAAAACAATAGCTAAAGCCACTAAAATAGCTGTTTCACAAATTTCTTGAATGCTATAAACAATCTTTACTTTAAATGTAGTAATAAGCATTAATACAATTAAAAATACACAAAAAATACTAAATCCACAAAAAACTGGACTCATTGTAGCGTTCTCAACATTAGCTAAATAAATATGACCAGATGTTACTTTATCAATTGTTGAAATACAATTTAAAAGGGTTGTTTTTCCGCTTCCACTAGCTCCCATAATTGCAACAAACTCGCCCTTTTCTACACTAAATGATATATTATCAATAGCTT
>CAYNBG010000004.1:0-1239 GCA_964395495.1 uncultured Staphylococcaceae bacterium | reverse complement strand
ATCCACAAAAAACTGGACTCATTGTAGCGTTCTCAACATTAGCTAAATAAATATAATATTGATTTGCGCAAATTGTTGATCCAAAGAAATAAAGAACAGCAACAATACTACAAATATAAAATACTTTTCTTAATGTTTCTTTATTAAGAATATGAAGTATAAATCCTGCGATAAAGAATAAAATTGATGCGATTAAACTAATAAATGAACTTAATATTATTGCACTAATAGTACCATTATTAGTTAATTCAACTCCACTTCCAAATACTGCTTCAAGTCCAGTTATTGAAACGTTACTTCCACCAACAAACGATAAGGTAACTAAACTTGCTGTTAAGAATACTATCATCAAGACGATAAATAATAATCCTACAATTAGTTCCTTAAGATAATCTTTTAAAGTTCTACTATTCATAAATTTCCCTCCAATTTTCTTTAAGGGAATAAAAAAATTCCCTACGCTAGCATTACCTAGATCAGGTTAATGGTCAAACGAGTAACACGTTTTTCTCAGCCATTTCTATAGCTCCCAAATAAATTTTACAATAAATTTAATTATTTTTATATAAAATTAATAAAAATAAAAGGGTCTTGCTGTTTTTATCAACAAGACCCTTAAATATATGGTTCGTTCATTTCTATAAAATAGCCCTCCTTATCATAATTTTTACATCTTTCATATTCACTTTCCTCCTTTTTTATATTTAAATATATATCTTATTACCTATCTTTTAATGTATTCTTCTATTTATTTTTCTTCAAAGTTTTAATAATCTTTCACCTTATTAATAACTTTTAAGATTAGGAATAAGTTTGAGCATATATCTTATAATCAACTTATCATATATTTAATAAAGAATAACTAGTATCCTTATTTACATATATATTAGCTCAAATAAGTTAATCTTTTATCAAAGAAATCATCTTCTAATTTCTTTGTATAGCAACATTATATATTGTATTGTTTCTTTTTGCAAGTATTTTTGATACATTTTTTAAATTATTGTATCTTTATAACTTTATTTCTTCGATTATATCGTTGTTTTAAGATAGTCAAAATTATTAAATATTTTTAAAAAATTTAATCAATAATAAATGTAACCGGTTTCAATAAATCATGAAACCGTTTACATAGTTTACAAATTATATACTAGTTCTAATATATAGGTGTTTTAAGGATTAAAACTATGGAAAAAAGAATTTACTTAAATTTTAAAAAAATAGACGAATACGAAAAAG
>CAYNBG010000003.1:0-17754 GCA_964395495.1 uncultured Staphylococcaceae bacterium | reverse complement strand
AAAATCATGATCAAAGAAGATCTACAGGTAGATTTGGCACAGAAAATTCAAAAGAATATAGAGTTATATCCGCAAAAATGTTAGCTTCTACCTATTTTTTAATGCAAGGTACTCCTTTTATTTATGAAGGTCAAGAAATTGGTATGACTAATGGAGACTTTAAAACAATTGATGATTTTATGGATGTAGAAACACATAATATCGATAACTTAAGAAAAAAAGTACCTATATTTAGACCTATACTTAAAAAATCATTATTTAAAGAATCAAGAGACAATGCAAGAACTCCTATGCAATGGGATGATTCTACTTATGCAGGTTTTTCTAATGTTAAACCTTGGATAAAAGTAAATGAAAATAAATCTTATATAAATGTTAAAGAATCAATGAGTGATGAAAATTCAATATTTAATTACTATAGAAAATTAATTACATTAAGAAAAAACTACCCAATAATTAAAAACGGGAAATACATTGATTTATTACCTCATTCAAATTCGATATTTGCATATTCTAGATTAGAAAACAATGAAGATTTAATAGTGATTTCTAACTTTAAAAAGAAACCTGTTAAATGTAAATTAATAAATAAATTAGAAAACTATAAACTATTGTTATCAAATTATAGCGATAATAAAACAATAGTTTTAAAGCCATATGAAACTCGTATTTATTATAAAGGAGGGAATAACTTATGAGAATTTCAGAAACTTATGAAGGCTCTAAAGTACCAGGAAGAACTAAGTGGATTTATTCAACAGTAGCTGTAGCTCGTGACGCAGCTTACACTCTTGTTGCAATGTTTCTTGTCACTTACATTCAATATTCTGGTGTCTTAACTAGAGGCTTAGAAGGAAGCGCAGACCTTAGTTCGGCTTTCTTAGCAATGTATGGTGTTATTAGTGCATTAATTATTGGCTACAGAATATTTGATGCTCTTAATGATCCATTTATGGGTGTTATTATTGAAAAAACACATTTTAAAACGGGTAAATATAAACCTTGGATTTTAATTGGTGGTGTTTCTAATGCACTTGTTGTTTTTGCTTTATTCTGGGGTCCAGAAATTGGAATTACAGGATGGAGTTATGTAGCTTGGTTTGCAGTTTTCTATTTATTATGGGGTCTAACATTTACAATGAACGATATCGCTTATTGGGGAATGTTACCTAATTTAACTAGTGAAGAAAGACAAAGAAATACAATTACTACAATTATGTCTATCTTCTGTTCAGTTGGTCAATTTGCTGTAGCTGGTCTTGCACCTGTTTTATCAGGTATTATTGGTTACAATGTTTATAAATACATTGCAATTATTGTTTCAGTTTTATTTGCTGTAACACAAATAATTTTATATTTATTCTTAAAAGAACCTAAACGTGATTTAGAGGCCGAAAAACAACATGAACCTGCTAAATTTAAAGATATGTTCACTGTTGTTAAAAAGAATTCTCAAGTTAGAGTTATGTTCTTTGTTTTACTTGTTTATTATCTTGGATCAAGTATTTTAAATGGCTTAGGACTTAACTATTTCTATTTTGCAGTTAACTATTCAATTGGTGGAACTGTTATGACAATATTTACTGTTGTTTATGGCTTAGGTTACATATTGGCACAAATTCTTTTCCCAATTTTAAGTAAGAAATTTACTAGAAACCAATTATTATTATTTACATTTATCGCATTAATTGCTGGTTATTTAGCATTCTTTATCTATGGTTTACCACTTGGAAATGGAAACTATATTGGTCCAGCTCCAATTGTTAATGGATCATTAAATATTGTTTATTTAATTCCATTATGTTTAATTGGATTAGTTATTTTCTTCGCTCAAGGTTTATTCTATATGGTATTAATTATTATGATGACTAATACTATTGAATATAATGAATGGAAGTTTGGCGAAAGAAAAGAAGCTGTTATTTTCTCGCTTAGACCACTTACAACAAAATTTGCAAGTGCTGTTCAACAAGGTGTTTTATATCTTTTCTTAGCAATTGCTTCTTTATCAGGAATTATTGCATCTATTTCAGATTTACAAAACCAAAACATTTTAGGAACCTTAGATATTAAAGAAGTTAATTCTCAATGTGATGTGTTGGTTTCAGATATCGCTCCATGGCAAACTATCGTCTTTAAATTAGGTGTTGCTATACTTCCATTAGTTCTATTTATTATTGCATTTATATTAATCAAAAAATTCTATGTTATTGATGAAAAAATGTATAACAATATGGTAAAAGAAATTGAAGAAAGAAAGGCAAATTCACATGTTAACGAATCTTCAATGGATAAAGTTGATGTTGAAAAACCAGTTGATAATATAGCAGATAATAATTAGGTAAACTTATGATAAACGCAATAAATAACTATTTTAAAATAGACACCAAAAATACTAGTTATATTATTAAAATCTCTAAATTTAATCATGTATTAAATTGTTTTTATGGAGGAAGAATAGAAGATCAAGAATCATATTATTTTGCTGAAGAAAAATATGGTGCTCCTAGCGGTACTGCTACTAACTACAAAGAAGAAGATTATAATTATGTCTTAGATGCATTATCTTTAGAAGTTTCTTCTCCATTAAAAGGTGATTATAAAGAACCTTCTATAATTATTGATAATGGTAATGATTTTATTTTAGATTTAGTTTATCAAGGTTATACGATTAATAAAGAATTTACTAAATTAACTACTCTTCCTTCTCCTCATGGAGAATTAGAAGAGTTAGTTGTTCATACTAAAGATTTAGTTAGAAATATAAATGTTGATTTATATTATGTTGTAGACTATGAAAATGATGTTATCTTAAGAAGAACATTAATTAAAAACAATACTAAATCCCCTATCATTTTAAATAAAGTAATGTCAATGCAACTTGAAATGGTTGGTAAAAATTTTGATATATTATCTTTATATGGAGGATGGGGATTTGAAGGTCAAAAAAGCTTAGTAACCTTAGATCATGGTATTTATATTAATGATTCTAAAACTGGTAATTCTTCAAATAGACATAATCCATTCTTTTTATTAAAAGAAAAAGAAGCAACATACAATAACGGCGATGTTTACTCTTTTAACTTAATATATTCTTCAAATCATTACGAAATGATTGAACATTCTTCATTTAATAAAGTAAGAATTCAAAATGGTATTAGTCCATATTGCTTTAAATATACATTAAATGAAAATGAAGTATTTGAAACACCATTTTCAGTTATGACTTATTCATCAAAAGGTATTAATGGATCAAGTCAAAATATGCATAGCTTTATTAATACCCATATATTAAAAGAAGTTCATAAAGATGATTTATCTCCACTTCTTATTAATAACTGGGAAGCTACATATATGAAATTTAAAGAATCTAATTTAAAAGCTATTATAAGAAAAGCTAAAAAATTAGGTTTAGAAATGTTTGTTCTTGATGATGGTTGGTTTGGAAGAAGAACAGATGACACTAAAGGATTAGGCGATTATGATGTTAATAAGAAGAAACTTCATAAAGGATTAAAAGGTATATCTAATTTTGCTAATAAAAAAGATCTAAAATTTGGATTATGGTTTGAACCTGAAATGGTAAATGAAGATTCTAAATTATATGAAGAACATCCTGATTGGGTTATAAAAGATTCTTTAAGAACTCCATCTAAAGGTAGACATCAATTAGTCTTAGATTTATCTAAAAAAGAAGTTCAAGATTATATTATTAAAAATGTTAATGATATTTTAGATAACAACAATATTTCTTATGTTAAATGGGATATGAATAGAAATATGAGTGATGTTAGTAGTTCTATTTATCATGGTGGAGAGATGTTCCATAGATATATTGTAGGTTTCTATAATCTTTTAAAAGGTATTGTCGATACTCATCCTAATGTTTATTTTGAAGGATGTGCTAGTGGCGGCAATAGATTTGATTTAGGTATGTTATGTTATTTTGATCAAATCTGGACTAGTGATGATACAGATGCTTATGAAAGAATTTCTATACAAAGTGGATATAGTTTAGGATATCCATTAAAAACTATTTCAAATCACGTAAGTGCATCTCCTTCCCATAGCGCTTTAAGAAATACTCCGCTTGAAACCAGATTTAATGTTGCTATGTTTGGTTCATTAGGATTTGAATTAGACTTATCATTACTTAGAAAAGTTGAAACTAAATCTATTGAAAGATCTTTAGCCTTCTATAAAGAACATCATAAATTATTAGCAACTGGAGATTTCTATCAGTTAAAAGACATTAAAAAAGATGGCTATGCATTATGGCTTGTAGTAAGCAAAGATAAAAAAGAAGCCGTTATGGGTTATTTTAATGGCTTACAAAAGATGAATCCATCTCTTGATGAAATAAAACTATATGGCTTAGATAATAAAACAATTTATAGTTTTAATGTATTACATCATGAACATAATATTCATCTTTTTGGTGGCTTAGTTAATATGGTTTTACCAATTAAAGTAGATGAAAGAGGATTCTTAATCAATACTGTTGCAAACCACATGACAATGCCTGGAGAAAAAGAAGAATACTTAATTAGTGGATCAGCTTTGATGAATGGTGCTTTAAAACTTAAAAATCAATGGTGTGGCACTGGTTTTAATGAAGATGTAAGAGTTTTAGGTGATTTTGGAAGCAGAGTCTATTATATAAAAGCTAAAGAATAATATTCAAAAACTATATTATTTCCCACTTGTTTCTTGAATATTAATATCTTGATTATCAATCTTTTTTAAAATTTTAGGGAATATAATTAAAAACACTATAGATGTTATGATTGCACACCCAATATCTGAAAATGGTTCAGCTATGAATGCAGTTGTAACATCTTTTGTTATATATGGAAGTAAAAATAAGGCTGGTATATATAAAACTACTTTTCTAGCTAATGATAACCATATAGAATATTTAGCATATCCTAAACCAGTTAATCCATCAACAAATGCATATTGAAACGATAAAGGAACAATACCAATCATATAATAAAATATAAATTTTGTAGCATTATTGATTAAATCTTCATTTATCGTTTGTTTTCCTATACCTACAAACATAGTAGCGAAAGGCTTAGATAATAAGAAAGATAAACCAAAACAAATAGATGTAAATATTAAACAAAATACTAGTATTTGTTTTTCTGCTTTAACTATTAAAGCTTTGTTTTTAGCACCATAGTTATAACCTAAAATAGGTTGTGTTCCACTACTAATCCCTAATAATGGACCAGTTATTAAAGTAACAAAAGCTTGAACTATAGTAGCTACTTCTATATAAAAATCTCCATTATCTCCTCCATACATTTTTAAACAGGAATTAAGTAAGATTAAAATAATAGAATCTGTAGCCATGATTATAAATGGAGATATACCTAATTTAAGTATTTTACATATTATCTTAATATCATAATTGCCAAACGATAATTTTACACTAGCTTTCTTTAACAACATTATTAATACAAATATAAATGAAATAGTTTGAGAAATAACTGTAGCTAATGCAGCTCCTTTTACACCCATATTAAAAACATACATAAATAAAGGATCAAGACCTACATTAATTAAACAACCTATAATTGTAGTAATCATAGCCTTTACTGAATCGCCTTGAGCGATTAAATATTGATTTAAACCTAAAGTTAAAATAGAAAATAACGTACAAATTAAATAAATTGATAAATAACTTTTTGCATATGGTAAAGATGCTTCGCTTGCTCCAAATAAAAGAAGTAATGGTTCCATTGCTAAATAAAAAACAACAATTAAAATAACAGACATTACAATAAGCATAAGTAAAGCGTTAGATAATATTTTTTTAGCTTTATCATAATTTTTTTCGCCCAATGCAATAGAAAATATAGGTGATCCTCCAAATCCTATCCAATAAGCAAAACTGGTTATTAATGTAGTTATAGGAGAACAAACTCCTACACCAATTAAAGCTATTTCTCCAACTTCAGGTAAATTACCAACATATACTCTATCCACTATGTTATATAAAACACTAATTAACTGAGCAATCATAGATGGGATTGCTAATCTAAATATAGTCTTTAATGTGTTGCTATTGCCTAAATAAGAATTCTTCATAAAACAAGTAAAAATTATATATCTTTTAATTTAAAAAGTTAGATATTAGTTATATAAATATTGATAAAATTTTAAAAAACCATATGAAATGTCAACTATTTTACAAATTCTACTATTTGATTAACAACTTGAGATGTTTGTTCATCAACAGTTATAGTAGCATCACCATCACCATCTTGATGACCATAATCACCAAAATATGAATGTATTCCACCTTCGATTTGATATTCAGTTAAATTGGGTAATTTATCTTTATTAGCTTCATATTTATCTTTATTTAATACTTTATCATTACTTGCAGTAATGCTTAATGTTTTTAAACTTGTAGAAGATAAATCTGTTGTAGAATAACTTGCTAATAAAATTATTCCCTTATATTGTTCATAGTTCTTTTTTAAATAAGAACAAGCCATAGATCCACCTAAAGAATGTCCACTAATATACCAATTTGTAACACTTGGTATTAATTTTTGTTTATCATTTGCTGCATTTTTATTAAAAACAGCTAAATTAAATGGCATTTTAACTAATATAGAAGCTACTCCATTATCAGATAAATCTCTTAATAAATGAGCATATGATCTATAATCAACTTTACCACCAGGATAAAATATAACCCCGTCTTTTATATTATCTGTATTTTTAGGTGTAAATGTTATGTATTTCTTTTCTTCTTTAACTGTTGAAGATGAAGAATCATTTAAATAAGTTAAACAATTCTCTGTAGGCTTATAATATACTGATGCATATCCAAAAAATGCTACTAATATAATAACTACTAAACCTGCTATTGTTGAAAGAGTAATTATTAATCCCCTATGTTTTTTCTTAGGTTTTTCTTTAATTTCTTTTTGATCCATAATCTATACCTTTTTCCAATTATAATATGTTAATACAAACTAATTTAATTTTCTATTTATAATTGATATTTTTTAAGCAGTTATTAATATTTAAAATTTTTAAATAAATAAAAAAAGAATATGAAATCCTTATTATTTTAATAATTTCATATTCTTTTATCTTTTAAAAATAATTACTTATTTTTTAATTTATCTCTAACATAATTACAATCAATATGTTGGAATGTAATTGTATCTACATATGGTAAAGATGAATTAACTACATCTTTATCTTCAACTGTCCAAATATTAATAATATGTTTTTTATAATATTTTTTAACTTTATTCATCTTTAAGAATGAATATTGAAGATCTACTCCTTCAAAATAATGTCTAAACATATAAACATATTCATGTTTGCCATCATTAGCTACTAATAATTGACGTACTATACCAAAATGTTTAAATGGTAATAACGCTCTAGGATCAAAAGATATAAGCATATATTTGCTTTTATCTTTTATATCTTTTAATTCTTCTTTTAATCTTTTAGCTAAAGCTTTGTAATTGCCTTTATATACTTTTAATTCAATAACTAATGGTACTTGTTCATTTACTAAATCTAATACTTCTTTAAAAGTAGGAATAAATTCTCCATCTAATAATCTATAATTTTCTTTTAATTCTTTAGTAGATAAAGATTCTACTATTCCATCTTTTCCAGTAACCCTGTTAAGTGTCGAATCATGAATAACTACTAATTTATTATCTGTAGTTAAATGTACATCTAATTCAATAGCCATATCATTATTTATAGCATTTTTAAATGCATTTAAACTATTTTCAGTATCTTTTTCGTTATGATATCCTCTATGGCAAATACCATAAAAGAACCTAGGATCTAATTTCTTTTTCAAATCTTCCTTATTCATATTAATCCTCTTGATCGAAAGCTTCTAAACCTTTTGAAACTTTTACTTTATTAATTTTAACATTTTTTACAAACATAAATACGCCTGTAGATATTGCTAAACATACAAATGCATAAATAGGAAGTACACTAAAATCAAAGTTAGGAACTAATAATAATGAACCTAATGCAATTGGAGTTATTGTTTGACTTAACATACTGCTTGCATAGTAATAACCTGTAAATGCACCAATTTTTTTAGATGAACAAAGTTCTACAACCATTGGGAAGGAATTAACATGTACTAAAGACATACCAAATCCTTTAAAGAACCAAATAACATAAATAATCCAAGGGAATGTACCACTTCCTGCAGCACCCTTAAGGAAAGTAAATGTAGCAATTAACCAAACTAAATAACTAAGTAATGCTAATGATAATCCACTAACAACTGTCCATTTTCTACCAATCTTTTCAGCAATAATTCCGCCAAGAGCAAACCCGACACAACTACCAATACCACCAACGATAGTATTAATCATATTAGAACTACTACTAGCTTGTAAATGATAAATTGTATAGTTACCCATAAATGTTGATATACCATTATCAGCCATAAACCAGAAGAATTCAGCGATAAGAATTAAAAATAACATTGTCTTATTAGCTTTGCTCATTGGTTTATCATCTTCAATCTTGGTTTCAACAGCAGCTAATTCTTCGCCTCTTCTCATCTCATCTTGCATTTCATCTTCAATCTTATTTTCTTTAATACAGAAGAATAAAACTAATGCAGATATAATCATTAAAACAGATGCTAATAAGAAAGGAATTTCAATTGCCCAAATATTATTATATTGCCAACTATTAGTATCTTTAGTACCTAAATATTGACTTAAAACAAAGAAAATACCAACAACTGTAGCACATGCTCCACCAACATAACCCATAATATTAATAATACCATTCGCTTTACTTCTTAATGGTTTAGGTGTCATATCAGGCATTAAAGCAACAGCAGGATTTCTATACATCATCATAAAACAAACAACTATAAACATCATGATTAATGTTCCAACTAAATTATTATAATGAAAGAATAATGGGATAAATGGGAACGCAACTGCACATACAAATGTACCAACTAAAATATAAGGCATTCTCTTACCTATTTTTGTATGAGTTTTATCTGATAACTTACCAAATATAGGAAGAAGTATTAATGCGGCTAAGTTATCCATAGCCATCATAATACCAACTAAATATTGAACCTCTTTTTCACTTGATCCAGGTATAGCATTTTTAAATAATTCAGTTAAAAATGTTGGACACCATGAATCATACACTTGCCACAACAAAAGAATGCCAAAAAAAGCAAATCCAATTATAAACGTTCTCTTTAAATTCAACTTTAAAGGCTTACCAACTTGATTTTGATCAGTCATAAAACCTCTCCTTTATTTTTTTACTTTAAATAAATATTAATATTTTTATTCAGTAAAATCTAGAAAATATTTTAAAAATTAAAAAAATCCCAATTAATAATTGTTAAATAGAGTTTCAACCAAACCAACTAACTCATCTAAAGAATTTATTTTATATTCATCATTTTCTATAATTCCAAAACCATAATTAGCATGAATAAATTTTACACCAGCTTTATTACTTTCATTTTTATCTTTTAAAGTATCACCAACATAAATAACGTCATCTATATTTTCTTTTTCTTTTAATAATTTAATATTTTGCCATTTATCTAATTTAGTATCTCCAGCACAAAGATGACCTTTAAAATATTTTTCCATATGACATGCAGAAATATAATTTTCAATGTAGCCACAATCAGAATTAGAAACTACATATAAAGGGTATTTCTTACATAATTCAGTTAATACTTCTTCTTCGTTTTTATATAAAATACCAGGATGTTTAGCTAAATATTTAATTTCATCTTTTATACATTCTTGAAATAAAAACATAGCATGTTTTTCATTTGCCCCAGGAAAAGTAATTGGTAAAGTTTCTTTAGGAGTTAATCCCATTGTAGATTTAATAACATCATAAGTAAATCTATAAGGTTCATTTAACCTAATCATCGTTTCATTCCAACTTTGTTTAATATTGTCGATAGCATCCCATAATGTACCATCTAAATCAAAAAATATAGCTTGTTTCATATAACATTATTATAAGGTTTAATCAAGTATTATTCATCAAATTTTTAATTTGTCCAACACAATTGGACAAATAACTTATTTTTTTCACATTCTTATTTTTAATGTTTATAATATTTGTGGAGGTAATTAAAAATGGCAAAAATTACAAAAGTATCAATTATTAATGAAAATACGTTACGCATTGAAGAAGATGCAAAAGCAGGAGATATAATCGATTTAAGAGAACTTAAAAATGTAGATACTTCTTCTATTAATGAAGTATTTGCTAAATTCGTTGAAGAAGCTACTAATAAAAAATTAGAAGAAATTAAAAAGACTACAAGAATTGAAGAGCAAAACAAGTTCATTCAAAAAGAAAACGAGTTAAATAGTCAAATTGAAGGTTTAAAAAATCAATTAACTTTTAAAGATAAAGATTATGCTCTTAAATTAACCAAGGAAAAAGAAGGTTTACAAAAAGAGATTGATGTTTTAAATAACACAATTAAAAGTTTACAAAATAATCAAGAAATGACTATTAAAACAAAAGAAAATGAAATAGAAAGCAAATATAAGGATCAAATAAACGCTTTAAATAATGATATTTCTTTATATAAGGAAAGATTAGCATCAGATGTTAAAACAATTAAATTAGAAACTGAAAAAGCTAAAAATGAAGAAATAGCAGAGTTAAAAGATAAATATAGAGACGATAAAGAAAAATGGTCATTTAAAGAAAACGATCTTAAATCTCAAATAGATCAACTTAAACTTCAAAAATCATCACTTAATATTAAAAAACTTGGTGAAGACTTAGAACAATGGTGTTTAAAAGAATATGAAAACTATGCTGTTAGCGGATTTGATAATTGTACATTTAATAAAACTAATATAGCTATCAAAGAAGAAAACGAAACTAAAGGAACAAAACCTGATTTTGAATTTAGATGCTATGCAGATGCTGATAAAAAAATAGAAATCACTTCTGTTTGTTTAGAAATGAAAAATGAAGCAATAGATTCTACTAACAAGAAAAAGAACGAAGATCACTACGCTAAACTTGATAAAGATAGGGAAAAATATAACTGCGAATTCGCTTTACTTGTCAGTGAACTTGAATGGGATCATTCAAATGATTCTCCTATTGTAAAAGTATCTGATTATAAAAATATGTATAGAGTTAGACCTCAATACTTTATTACATTCTTATCTATAATTAATAATATTGCTACAAAATATAAAGATGCAATAAACTATAAAGCAACTGAAGAAGAAAAGTTTAAAGATAGTAAAGAAATCTTAGAAGAATTCGAAAAATTCAAAGAGTCTTACTTAGATAAACCACTTGAAAAACTTAATAATAAGTTAGATAAGATTAAAGATGCTTCTTTAAATATTAGAAAACAAAATGATACAGTTATTTCGTTAGTTAATGAGATAATCGATGATACCCTTACTGAAATGAAAACAAAAATCGATAGATTCGATATCAAAAAGATAGCAAGAAAAGTAGATAAGCTTAATTAATAATATAAAAGGCAGCCTGCATTAATAGGCTGCCTTTTTTTGAGTTAATATACCATCAGAAACGGAAAATTTATAATAGGTAAGGAACATCTGGTATATCAACTTTTCGAGATAATTATAGATGCATTATTAATAATTAGTCTTTAAATTACGTATTGTTTTTGTTAAAATTGTAATTATTATGAAAGATAAAAATACGATTACATTTATTCTTAAAAAAATCTCTGATTTAGTTGGTATCCCTGCTAGATTATATAAAAATAATGAACTAGTAGAATTTTATTCTCGTGTAAAATTAATAAAAGATCCTTTAAATGTATATTTAAATGAAGTTTTGTCTATTAAAGATGAAGTTAATTACTATATTTCTAAAAATCTATCTTATTATGGAATTATAAATTTTGAAGATTATAAAGTAGTTTTAGGTCCATCTAGGGCTACATATTTAACTGAATCTGAATTAGATAATATATGTAAGGATTTAAATTTAAATTTTAAAGATAAAGAACCATTAAGAAAAACAATAGATTACATACCTAAAATTCCTTTAAAAAATATGATGCAAATCATTGTACTTCTTAATGTTTACTATAACGATAACTTAATAGAATTAGATGAAATAATTAACAATAAAATAAACAAAGATGAATTAAATTTAAAAATAGAAAAGAAAATTGAAAAAGATAAAATTGATGGTCATGATTATGATTTTATAACAAATATAAACTTTAATAGTTTAATCAACGAACAAAAAGTTATTACATATGTTTGTTCAGGAGATTCAGATGCATTTAAAGAATGGAAAAATAAATCATTAAGTATATTTCCTCCTACTTCTAATAGACATCAAATTTATCAAATTAAAGTTAAAATTATTACATATTTAACTATTGTTTCTAGAGCTACAATAAATGAAGGATTAGACGCTAATGAAAGCACTAAAATATTTAATGAATACTCTATTAAAATCGAAGAGATTAATGATATATCTAAACTTTCTAACATATTACTAGAAGCTTTTATGGTATACGCAGATAAAATGAGAGGAATAAAATATGGCAATAATCCAAATGGATTTGTATTAAAAATAACAAACTATATTCATCAACATATTAGTGAAGAATTGAAAGTAGAAGACATAGCTAAAGCTTTATTTATGTCTAGACCTTATTTATCATCTAAATTTATTAAAGATGCTGGAATGTCATTAAACGAATATATAAATAAGATAAAAATAGATGAAGCTAAAAGACTATTAACATATACTACCAATCCTATATATTCAATTTCTAGTTATTTAGGTTTTTCTTCTCAAAGTTATTTTACTACTATTTTTAAAAAATATACTCATATGAATCCATTAGAATATAAAGAAATGAATAGAAAATATTAATATCTTAAACAAAAAAGATATATAATTTTAAACATAAGGAGTATTTTATATGGATAACTTATTAAAAAAAGAAAGAAATAAGACTATTGGACAATCTATAGTTTTAGCTCTTTTAGGTTTATTAATCGTTTTATTTCCTGCATATGCTGCTAGTGTATATTCCACTATCATCGGTGTTGGATTAATCGTCTTTGGTGTATTAGCATTTATATTCTTCTTTGTAACAATTGCTGCATTTGAACCAAGATTCTTAGTTGAAGGTATATTATTTATACTATTTGGATCATTAATTCTTTATAATCCAGGTATATTCTTCATCGTGTCAATCTATTTACTTGCTATTCAATTATTAATTGAAGGTATTACTGAAATTACATATTCAGTTCAAATGAAAAAATTACATATTAAATTTTGGTGGATTGATTTAATTTATGGAATTATTATCACAATTTTAGGTGTTCTTGCAGTTATATTAAATTGCACAATGGATCCAGATGATTCTACCTTAATCGTTGTAGAAATTATTGGTGCTGCTACTATCTTTGAAGCATTAATGAGAATTATTCTTGTTTGTGTTGTTCACCATAACTACAAAGAAGTTAAAGAATCATTCAAAAAAGACGTTGTTTCTAACCAATAATTAATTTAATAAACATATAAAAAAGCCTACATTTTGTAGGCTTTTTTCTTATTTTAATTTTGAATATTCTATAGCAGCTAATGCACCTAATTTTGCATTATTTAATATTAAATGTATATTAGCTTCTAAACTTTTTCCATTTGTTAATTCAACAATCTTAGCTAATAAGAATGGTGTTTCATCTTTTCCTTTAATTCCTTTTTCTTCCATTTCTTTAATTGCTTTATCTATTTCTTTATTAATATATTCAGCAGGTAAAGAATATTCTTCAGGAATAGGATTACAAATAAGTACTCCTCCATCTAATTTATAATCTCTCTTTTCTTTAACAATCTTAGCAATTTCAAGGGGAGATTTAGCATTATAATCTACTTTTAAATTGCTAGTTCTTGTAAAGAAAGCAGGTAAACAATCACTATTATAACCAAGTACAGGAACACCTTTAGTTTCTAAATATTCCATAGTTAAATTTAAATCTAATATAGCTTTAGGACCTGCACAAATTACTGTAACATTTGTTTTACCTAATTCATCAAGATCAGCACTAATATCAAATGTTTCAGTAGCTTTTCTATGAACTCCCCCAATTCCACCAGTAACGAAGAATTCTATACCAGCCATTGAAGCAAATACCATAGTTGCACTAACTGTTGTAGCGCCCCATTTTTTACTAGCACAAACAATAGGAATATCTCTTCTTGATACTTTTTCAATACCTTTAGTTTTTCCAAATAATTCTATTTCTTCAGGAGTCATACCAACAATTGGTTCACCTTCAATAATACCAATTGTAGCAGGAACTGCTCCGTTATCTTTAATAACTTTTTCAACTGCTAATGCACATTCAACATTTTTAGGATAAGGCATACCATGAGATATAATGGTACTTTCTAAAGCTACTACAGCTTTGCCTTCTTCTAATGCTTTTTTTACTTCTGGATTAATTTTCATATGTTTTCCCTTCTTATTTTAATTTCAAACCATCTTTAAATGCATGACCAACAACACCACCAATTTCTCTATATGTATGTGATGTTGGATCATAACTAATTAAATGCATATTATCTATATCTATTTTTCCATCTTTTATATATTTATCATCAACTGAAATATTAACTATATTTCCTATTAAATTTCCTCCATCAAAAGAATCAACTTCACATTCTAAAGTTAAAGGATATTCACTAAATATAGGAGCATCTACTTTACTAGCTTCACTAACATGAAAATTAGCTTTTTCAATTTTATTGACTTTATTTCCGCTAACAATACCAAAATAATCAGACTCAACTAATGTCTCTTTTGTAGCAAAAGATACAGTAAAAGCCTTCTTAATTTCTAAATTCTTAGTAGTTTTATGTTCGCTTAATGATATAAAAATCTTATTAAAATCATAAGCTCCACCCCAAGCAGCATTCATTGCATTAGGAACGTTGTTTTCATCATAAGTACCAATAATTAATACTGGCATAGGCATAATATATGTTTCTTTTTTAAGATTAACTCTCATTAAAATCCCCCTCCTTAAGAAAACCACTCATATATTTTAGTAGATAAAATATATAATTACAAATTAATAACTTGATATTTATCAAATAAGTAACTAAAATAATCTAGGTCAAAAGGAACGAATTAATGGATATTAGAAAGTATTTTCAACATAAACATTCTGAAATGGATTTAACAAAAGGTAATTTATTTTGGAAATTCCCTTTATTTGCACTTCCACTTGCATTAACTACAGTACTTCAACTTTTATTTTCTACAGTAGATTTATATACAGTTAGCAAATATGGTGGAGGTAGTGTATCAATGTCAGCTGTTGGATCTAATACTTCTTTAATTAATTTAATTGTTACAGTATTTGTTAACCTTTCTATGGGAGCAAATGTTGCTATATCCCAAGCAAAAGGCGCTAATAATAAAGATAAAGCTGAAAAAGTTTTACATACATCTATCATTGTTTCTTTAATTGCGGGTATATTGGTTGGATTAACTGGTTTCTTCCTTTCTGGAATATTATTAAAACGGATGAATACACCTGATTCTATTATTGATTCTGCTACAAATTATTTAAAAATATATTTTTGTGGTTTACCATTCTTAATGATTTATAACTATGGTTCACAAATTCTAAGAGCTTTAGGAGATAGTAGAAAACCATTATATATATTAGCTATAGCTGGTATTGTTAATGTTGGATTAGATTTTATATTAGTTAAATATGCTTACATGGATGTTATTGGTGTTGCTGTTGCTACAATTTCAAGTGAAGCAGTTGCAGCTATATTGATCATGTTAATATTAATATTTAATAAAAACAGTTATGTTCATTTTTCATTTAAAAAATTTAAAATAGATGGTGAATCATTAAAAGATATATTAATTATTGGATTACCTGCTGGTATTCAAGGATTAGCTTTTTCCATTCCTAATGTAATGATTCAATCAAGCTTATATTCTATTACTAACTACACCATTAATGGTGTTAGTATCTCTCAAGATGAAATAGTAAGTGGATCAAGCGCAGCTAATCAACTTGAAAATTTTGCTTTTGCAATTGAAGATGCAATTGGTGTGTCTTTATGTACTTTCGTTGGACAAAACTATGGCGCACTTAAAAAAGAAAATATTAGAAAATTATTTTGGTATGCAATTAGTTGGTGTGCAATAACTTGTGCTGCTATTGCTGTTTTATATCTTTGTTTATCAAATCAATTATTATCCTTATTCATAACAGAAAAACAAGGAGTTATACAAGCTAATGCTATAGCTGCAGGTAAACAAAGAATGTATATTATGACAATCCCTTATGTATTTGATGGAATTATGGTTATTTGCGGAGATTACTTAAGAGGTATGAAAATATCTACTCCTCCTGCTATTATTACATTAATTGGTTGTACAGGATTAAGAATTTTATTCTTATATACATTATTTCCTCTCGATTACTTTCATACAATATTCTGGTTATTTGCAGCATATCCTATAAGTTGGATTATTATAGATATAGTTTATATACCTGTAGTAATACTATTAGAACGAAAAGTATTCAAAAAGATGGATACAATGATAAAAGATAGAGAATTAAACGAAATTAAAGAAGATATTTAATCTATTTTGTAACATAAATTTATTATTTGTATTTTAATGTATTGATTTTAATTACAATATATATTAATATGTATCTAGTAAGATACATTATTTTTATATTTGTTACACTTGTAAAGGAGATTAATATATGAAAGCAAAAGATATCGATATCAAAATAACAAATGCATTATTAGAATTAATGGATGAACAAGATTATGATTCAATTAGTATTACAGATATAACTAATAAAGCAGGTTTAAGTAGAGTTACTTATTATCGTCATTTTGAAAGTAAAGAAGATATATTAATTAAATACTTTATTTTAACTAAGGATAAATTTGTTGATCAAGTTAAACTTGTTGGAGCAAAAGATAACGAAGCAGTTATTATCAATCTTTTCTATTACTTTAAATCAAATTTAAAAGCTAATAAATCTTTAAGAAAAGCTCATTTAGATAGTGAATTATTAAAATTCTTATCTATTGAATTCTTAGATTATTTACCTGTTAAATTAGATAAATATACAGCATACTTTATTGCTGGAGCATTATATAACGTATTAGTCAATTGGTTAGATAATGATTGTAAAGATCCAGTTGATGAAGTAAGTAAACCATTCTTTATGCTTCAAAAAGTTATGGCATATTTAATGAACGAAAATAAAGAAAATAAATAACAACTTATTTAAATAAATAATATCATTTAAAGTATATCGGATTAGCAATTCTAGTTTCTTCTCCATATACTTTTTTTGTTTATTAAAAACAATAAGAGCATTATTTGGTATATCTAGATGTATTAAATAATTCTTTTGATGTTAAATCTTTTATATCTATTATTCCTAAATAGTTTGACAATATATTAATATTTTCACTTATACTCATAATTTTTTATAATAAGCTCGCCATATATAATGGTATAGATAAAATATTATTTGAAAAGCTAACATTTCCATCAATCAATTTAATCGCTTTATTAACATTATATTTTTCTTTATTATTTATAATCTCTTTTAAAGATTTTGCATTTCCATTCGTAGATTTTACTTCAATTAAAGTTAACTCATTTTCATATCGAGTTACAAAATCAATCTCTAAACC
>CAYNBG010000002.1:0-17963 GCA_964395495.1 uncultured Staphylococcaceae bacterium | reverse complement strand
AAATAATAAAAATATTAATGTTTCAAACAATTTAAACGACTATCAAATAACAATCAACAAAGAAGATATTTATAGATTAGTTAATAATATATTTATTAATGCAATAAATTATAATGTTGATAAAGGAATGATATTTGTTACGTTAAAAGATAATGTTTTATCTATTAAAGATACTGGAATTGGAATATCAGAAAGCGATCAACAACATGTATTTGAAAGATTCTTTAGAACTGATAAATCAAGAAGTAAAGAATCAAATGGAACAGGATTAGGACTAGCTATAGTTAAACATATTTGTATTAATAACAATATAAAAATAGAATTAAAAAGCCACCTTAACAAAGGTAGCGAATTTATATTTACATTTAAAAAATAAGCAACTATTCAATAGGTTTTCTAAAGAATTTACCATAAACTTGAGATAATGGAAATTCATTTATAAAACAATTTGGATCTGCTTTTTTACAAACATTAATAACAACTTTTGCTTCTTTTTTTCTAACAGTCATATAAATTAAATATTTCTTATCTCCACTATAGCCACCCTTACCTTCAATAATTGTACAACCATGAGGTAAATTAGCCATAATAGCTTGACTCAAATTTTCATTACTTGTAATAATTTCAACGCATTCTTTTTTGTTAAATACATTAATTGTATTAACAACAACAGAATTGAAAACCATATAAAATCCTGTATAAAAGAACATAACAATTGCAAGTGAAGGAGCAATTGCGGTTACGGCTCCACTGATTCCTTCTACATCAGCTCCTGAAGGATAGATATTACCACCACTAAATGTTGAAACAAAACAATAAACTAAAGCAACTACAACATTAAATGAGGCAGAATACACACCAATTTGTTTACTCTTTTTCTCTCCAAAATAGAAAGCAATAACATCAACTCCGCCAGTTGAAGTATCAATTTGATAAGCTAAAGAAGCAGCAACACCGGTAGTTAATGCACCAAAAAGAATTCTTGCAACAGGTTGTTCAAATACATAGTTAGCAACTTGATTTATTAAATCTGAAGAACTGCTATTTGGTAATATGATACCAAAAACAGAAACGGCAATAACATTAAGTAATGTATAAACTGTAAACCTTTTTCCAATTTTAAACCATGCAAAAATTAATAAAGGCACATTTATAACTGCATAAAAAACCCAGAATAAAATTTCAGTATTTGTTGGATTATTTTTAATCCATTCAAGACCACATAATCCAAATATTTTACCAATAACTTGACTAGTACCACTTGCACTAACACTAGGTAGGGTTACTAAAGTAGATTGTAAATAAGCATTAGTAGCATCTGCAGTACCAGATGTGCCCGCAATATATGCAGGTAAAACCGAATAATTTGGTTGAATAAAACATTTAAAACCAAAAGAAAAAATAAAAGCGCTTAATACAGTAATAATTATATAATAAGTATGTCTTGCAACTAATTTTTGTCTTGGATGATCAAATAAATAATTAACAACTTTCTTTTTAACACGTGCAAATAAATTCATACTAATATTATATTTATTTTTTTCTAAATTTCAATAAACTATGGCAGAAAATGATTGGTTTTTCTATATATCTTATACCAATCTTCTTTTGTTAAATAAATAGATTCTCCATCTATACATTCTTTAATATGATTTATATTCGTAGATCCAGTAATTACAATTAGATTTGGATCAATTCTTAAAAGAAATGCAGTAGCTATAGCACATTTACTAGTTTTATATTTATCAGCGTATTCCTTTAATATTTCATTAATTAAAGGATATTTTTCTTCATCAAATATACTTCCTTCAAATAATCCATATTGAAATGGAGACCAACATTGAATTTTAATATTTTCTTTTTTAAGATAAAACAATAGATTTCCATCACCATAATTGATCTTACTTAAAGGAACATTTGTATACATTGCGCTATCTAACATAGTTGTATTTCCTATTCCTAAATTAACCTGATTATATTTTATGTCAATATCTTTTAATTCGGACTTTAAATATTCTATTTCAGATGTATTAAAATTTGATACACCAAAGTCTTTAATTAAACCATTATCTTTTAATTCTTTTATAGCCTTTGCTACTTCTTTAGCATCTGCTAATAAATCAATTCTATGTAATAATAAACAATCTAAATATTCAATATTAAGTCTATTTAAACAATCTTTTACAGCTTTAATAATGTATTCATAGCTTAAATCGTAACCACCAATATCTTTTCTTATACCGACTTTAGTTTGTATGTATAATTCTTTTCTTAAATCAGGATGATTGAATAAGACTCTTCCCAATTTTCTTTCGCTATCACCATTACAATAAATATCAGCTAAATCAATAAAGTTAACACCTAATTTTAAAGAATTAACAAGCAATTCGTATAGATTTTCTTCACCTATATTATTTAATCTCATTAGTCCTAATGCAATTCTATTCATATTTATTTCTCTTCTATTTCTTTTTCAAATATTATATTAACCATTCCTGATCTATCTATTGACATTGTAGAAGATAATTTATAGCCTCTTGTAGAATAAAAATTTAAGACATCTTGTATCTTTTCATTTATTGCGCTACTTGTAACATTCATTCCTACGTAGACAGTTGTACTTACATATTGATATTTCATATTTAAATCTCCTCATTTAATAACATTATATAACAAATAAAAAATCTGACAATTAAGTCAGATTTATTTATTAAATTGGCGGGGAAAAAAGGAGTCGAACCCATATCAACGGTTTTGGAGACCGCTGTTCTGCCATTGAACTATTTCCCCAAGTTTATGGCACCTATTAAAAATAGGTGCATATATTATAAACTTTTTAAGACCTTATTTACAAGACCCATATCGCATTTACCATTATAATTTTGTTTAAAATGTTTCATAACAGCTGGTACAGATCTATCATCTAAAGATTCAATTACCTTTTTAATCTCATCTTCAGACATCATTTTAGGAAGATAAGCACTTACAACATCCATTTGATATTGAATAGATTTAGCTTGTTCATCTCTTCCACAACTTTCATAACTTGCTTTTTCTTCTTCTAATTCTTTTAATGTCTTTTTCATAACATTAATTAAATCAGCATCAGTTAATTCATTTCCTTTAGCTTTAGCTTCATATCCTAAAACCATATATTTATTAATAACAACACTTAAAACAGCTCTTTTGTTGTCATCATGATTTTTTAAAGCTAATAAATTTTCTTTTTTAATAGTATCAATTAACATACAAACATCTCCTTGCCTATTAATTATACATTAAAAACTAATAATTATCTGAATACTTTTCAAAATAACTTTGTGGATGAGCGCAGCATGGACATTTTTCAGGTGCATTCTTACCAACAAAAATATATCCACAATTTCTACACTTCCAAACAGTTTTATTATCATCAGTTGTAAACACTTTTTCTTCTTCAACATTAGCTAATAATTTTTTATATCTTTCTTCGTGATGTTTTTCTACTGCTCCAACTAATTTAAATTTGATAGCAATATCTTTAAACCCTTCTTTTTCAGCTGTTTCAGCAAATTCTTTATACATATCAGTCCATTCATAATTTTCTCCAGCAGCTGCGGCTTTAAGATTTTCTTTTGTATTTCCAAGTTCTCCTAATTCTTTAAACCACATTTTAGCATGTTCTTTTTCGTTTTCTGCTGTTTCTAAAAATATTGCACTAATTTGTTCATAACCTTCTTTTTTAGCAACACTTGCATAATAAGTATACTTGTTTCTTGCTTGTGATTCTCCAGCAAAAGCTGTTTGTAAATTTTTTTCAGTTTGTGTACCTTTTAAATTTTCTTTCATAATAATCTCCTTTAATAAATTTAAAAATATATAACGATTAACATTTGTCTTTATCTAAGCATTCTTTACAAATACCATAATAAACTATGCATTCTTCATCAACTAAATCTCCATATTCATTTGTAAATGGTTGAAATTTTTTATCTAACTTAAGATCAATAATCGAATGACATTCTTTACAAATAAAATGATCATGAGGATTTTTTAAGCACGATTCATATACATCTTCTTTATATTTTGTAGGAATTCGTCTAATTAAGCCTTCTTCTTCTAAAATTAAAAGATTTCTATAAATTGTACCAACACTAATTGATGGAAAATCTTCTTTACATCTATTCAAAATATCAGGAATAGTAGAATGTTCCATTTCTTCTATAGCTTCTAATATCACTGTTCTTTGAATAGTATGTCTTTCCATATTTGTAATAATTCCTTATTGATAATAATTCTAAATAAGAAATAGATTAATGTCAATAGGTAAAATAAAAAGACATCATACGATGTCTTTAAATTTTAATAAATACCAAGAATATAATCGTAGATATCTTGTTTTCCTTCAATAATACCTACATCAATAAATTTGTTTTTGCTTTCAATATAAGATTTAAGTTCATTTACATCTTCATCTTTGCCAGTTTGACCAACAAAAATTACAATAAATTGCTTATCACTTATATTTTCAACATTATCAATTAATGCAAATAAAGCTTCTTTAGATGTTTTAGAATCATTGACTATCTTAGAATCTAATATTGACATATAATCACCTTTTTTAACTTCTATTCCATTAATTTTACTATCTCTAATGGAATATGTTACTTCTCCAGTAATTAATGTATCTAACCCTTCTTGCATACATTGTAATTGTTCATTTATTTCTGTTTCTGGATCATTCATCATCGATAAAGAGAAATAACCTTCAGCAACAGATTTAGTTGGAATAATATGAATTTTACTATCTTTATATAAAGATTTAGCTTGTTTAGCTGCTAACAATATATTTTTATTATTAGGAAGAACAATAATATGATCTGCGTCTATTTCTTTAAATGCATCAATGAATTCTTCGCAGCTTGTATTCATGGTTTGACCGCCATTCAATACAACATCAACATTCATTTGATTAAATGTATCAATGATTCCATCCCCTTGACCAACAGTTACAAATCCACAATACTTATGTTCTTTTTTAATATTTAATTTCTCTTTTTTTCTTTCATTAACTTCATTGTTTTGAATAGCCATATTTTCCATTTTGAAGGTAATGAATTCACCATATTTTTGTGCAAATTCAATAGCTTTTGATGGTGTTTTTGTATGAACATGAACCTTAATAATATCTTCATCTTTAAATGCAACAATAGAATCACCAATTGTCGATAAATATTCAATAAATTCTTCTATTTTTACTTCTTCAGGATTGCATTTTTTATTTAATAATTGAAGAATAAATTCAGTACAATAACCATAACTTAATTCACTATCTGCATTAAATAAATTTTTATTAAATTTTACAGGTGTATTATGTTCTTCATGTGATAAATTTTCATAACTAATAACCTTACCATCATTCAAAAATTTATACATACCTTCAAATATTGCAAGTAAACCAGCTCCACCACTATCAACAACTCCTGCTTCTTTTAATACAGCTAATTTATTAGGTGTCTCTTCTAAAGAAACCTTCATATTATTTAAAATAGCTTCCATTAAATCTTTTAATTCGGTATCTTTATTAATTTTAAATTCGATATCTGCTATACCTTCTCTAGCAACAGTTAAAATAGTGCCCTCTGTAGGTGTAACAACTGCCTTATATGCTTGCTTTTTACCAGATAGCAAAGCTTTATAAAATGTTTCTAAATTAACGTCTTTATAACCTTTTAAACCTAAAGATATACCTTTAAAAAATTGAGATAAAATAACTCCACTATTTCCTCTTGCTCCTAAAAGCATTCCCTCAGCTAAAGCCGCACTTATAAATCCAATATCATTTTTAATATTTGGATCTTTTATATTTTCAATACCATTTTCTAATGTACGACTCATGTTATTTCCAGTATCACCATCTGGAACTGGAAAAACATTTAAATCATTTATTTCTTGTTTTTTTTCAAGTAAACTAGCATAGCCACTCAAAACAAGATTTTTAAGCAAAAATCCGTCTATGTTTTTATTACTCATACATTAACTCACTATTCTTTTAAAGTAACTTCTTTACCATAAACAAAAATACCTAATGTACCAGGGCCTGTAGATGCTCCAATAATAGGTCCAAATGTAACAGTAACAATATTTTTAATTCTAGGTTCAAGTTGAGTTAATGTTGCTTTCAATAAATCACAATCTTCACTTGCATCAGCATGTGCAACGTAAACTGTTTGTTCGAAATCACCTTCCATTGCATCAATTGCCATTTTACAAATTTCAACAATAGAGCCTTTTCTTCCTTTACCTTTACTAACAGCATTGTTTCTTCCGTTAGCATCGCTAATAAGAATAGGTTTAACACCAAATAAATTTCCGAAGAAAGCTTTGCTAGCTTTGACTCTACCAGCAGCTTTTAAATAATTTAAATTTTCAACTGTAGCAAATTGATTAAATCTTAATTTATTTTCGTTTACCCAGTGTTCAACTTCTTCTAAAGATTTACCTTCTTTTTGAAGTTCACTAGCTTTAATAGCGATCATACCTTGACCAATACAAGCAAGTAAAGAATCTATAACAACTACTTTTCTTCCTGGAAATTTCTTTTCTAATGTTTCTTTAACTAATAAAGCAGTATTAATAGATGCAGATAATGCACTTGAGCATGCAATATATAATACATCTAAACCTTGTTCTAAATATTTTGAGAAAACAGTTTGATATTCTAAAGCTGTAACTTGAGAAGTATAAATTCTCTTGCCCTCTCTCATCCAATCATATAATTCTTTAACTGAATAGAGTTTATAATCTAAATCAGCTAAATACTCTCTATCGTTACAAGTGATTTGCATATGACAATAATCAATGTCATATTTATCTCTTAATTCCTTTGTTAAATCACAAGTTGAATCTGCAATAACTTTAAACATAATTAATTCCTTTCCATAATATGTAAATATTACTTTATATGTTTTTATCAAGTCACAACGACTTTAATAACTTTTAAATTATATAACTTTAAATGCAATTAAACAAGCAAGCATAAATTTAAGAAAATTGCTAGCATAATTTTTTTGCCTACCTTACGTCTTGAATTATAAGGAGGATTATTCAAAAAATGAATAAAAAAAGAAAGAAAATAGCAATCGTAAGTATTGCATGCGTTTCATGTTTATTACTATTAGGAGGTGTAGTAACGACTACTACTATTTTGAATAATAGACACGTAGATAATTTTGAAGATAATTCATTAATTATCAAATCTAATAATGTTAAAGCTAAAAAAATTAGTGATAACGAATACCAATTAACAGCCACAGTATATCCTGAATATAATTTTAATAAAGCTGTTACGTGGTCATTAAAATTTAGTAACGAATCATCAAGCTGGGCAGTAGATAAAAATGTAAAAGATTATGTAGAAATTGTGGTTGATGAAAAAGATCAAACAATTGCAAATATCAAACTTAAACAAGCGTTTGGGGAGCAAATCACAGTAATGTGTGCATCTACAAATTATCCAGACATCTATGCTAGTTGTACAATTGATTATGAAAAGAAAGTCGAAGGAGTTAGTTTTTATATTAATGATGATAAGTCTTTAACTAATCCTTATATTAGCGAAGGGGATTCGATTAAAACAGATTATAAAGTAGAGTATTCACCAGTATTCTCTTTAGATAAAGAGTATTCTGATTTAAGATTAACAGTTGATGTATATTTAAAAGACCATGAACCAGGAGAATATAAAATATTGTATGATTCAAGTGGCAAAAAGATTGATTACACAACTGTTATTAATTATTTAAAATCATTGATTAATAATGGAACTAAATTTTCTACAACTATTTTAATGGATAAAATTAAAAATAATCCAGATGCAGATATTTCTTTAGGAAACGAAAATATCGAAGAAAAAGAATTATATGTTAAAGCTTTAAAAGAACAACAATTTACATTTAGAGGACAATTGTATGAAGGTGATAATAAATTAAAAGAAGATGTAAAAAGTTATACTTTAAAACTTAAAGATGTTACTAGCCTCTCGTTAAGCGAAAGTATCATTATATTTTGAAAATTAAGTATAAAATATTAATATTTTTAAGTTTAGTAACAGCTTCTTTATTAATTATTAGTTCAACATTTATTCTTAGTTATTTTTTATATAAAGATCAAGATGCATTAACAGTTGAAACTAATTTTAATTCAGATTATTTATACACAAACAATGATTATTACATCAAATTTAATACTTCAAAAAAAGATGATTATATTAAAAAATATTATTTAAAAATAAATGATGACGTTACTTATCTTTATAATAGTACAAATTATTATTTTAAAAATTTAAATTGGAACAAATACATAAAAGTAAACTTAGAAGATAAGATATTAAATTTTAATTGTCTAAATACTGTCAAGGAAATTTTTGAAAAAGAGATAGGAAATAATGGTGTTATTAGTGTAAACAATGAATTTAATTTCCAGTTTAATATATATTTAAATAGTTATAAATACTCAACTAATTTTAATATAATGACAAACAGGAATAAGTTCATATTTTAAAAATAAAAAGGGCTTAATAATAAGCCCTTAGTTATCAAAATATAAATTTAATTAGAATTGATATTTTTTGAAAGCTTTTAATCCTAAGAATTGAGCTTCATCACCTAATTCGTCTTCAATTCTTAATAATTGATTGTATTTAGCCATTCTATCTGTTCTTGATGCAGAACCTGTTTTGATTTGTCCAGCATTAACAGCAACTGATAAATCTGCAATAGTTGTATCTTCTGTTTCACCACTTCTATGAGAAACCATGCATGTATAACCATTAGTTTGAGCTAATCTAATTGCATCTAATGTTTCTGTTAAAGTACCGATTTGGTTAACTTTAATTAAGATTGAATTAGCAACATGGTTAACAATACCTTTCTTTAAGAATTCAACATTAGTAACAAATAAATCATCACCAACTAATTGAATCTTATCGCCTAATTCAGCTGTTAATTTCTTCCAACCTTCCCAATCGCTTTCTGCTAAGCCATCTTCGATTGTGATAATAGGATATTTTTTAACCATTTCTTTATACCATTCAATTAAGCCTTCAGCTGTATATTCGCCTTGACCTGATTTAGATAATGTATATTTTCCTGTTTCTGGATCATAGAATTCACTACTTGCAACATCCATACCTAAGAAAATTTGTTTACCAGGTTCATAACCAGCAAGTTTAATAGCTTCCATGATTAATTCTAATGGTTCTGTATTACCATTTTTACAACTTGGAGCAAATCCACCTTCATCACCAACACCTGTTTCGTAACCTTTTTTCTTTAAAACACTCTTTAATGCATGGAATGTTTCAACACCAGCTCTTAAAGCTTCGTGGAAAGAATCAAATCCTGCAGGAATAATAAAGAATTCTTGGAAGTCAACTGTACTATCAGCATGAGCACCACCATTAACAACATTCATCATTGGTGTAGGTAAAACTTTAGCATTAACACCACCTAAATATTTATAAAGTGGCATACCTAATGAATCAGCAGCAGCTCTAGCAACAGCTAAAGAAACTCCTAACATAGCATTAGCACCTAAATTCTTTTTGAAAGGTGTTCCATCGAGTTTTAATAAAGCAGCATCAATTCCAACTTGATCATCTGCATACATACCAATAATTTCTGGAGCAATAATTTCATTAACGTTTTTAACAGCTTTTAAAACGCCTTTGCCACCAAATCTACTTTTATCTCCATCTCTAAGTTCAAGAGCTTCATTTTCTCCTGTTGATGCACCACTTGGAACAATAGCTCTTCCTACTGTACCATCATCTAATGCAACTTCAACTTCAACAGTTGGATTTCCTCTTGAGTCTAAGACTTCACGAGCATATACATCTACAATTTCCATCATTTATTTTCTCCTTTATGACAGATTTAATTATAATTTATTTTCATTTATAAGTTAAGGGAAAACACTATTTTTTTATTAATAATTAATAAAACATAAAAAATTTAAATCACTTCTCGTTAAAAATACTGAATTATATTTTATTTTTTTCTATTTAATAAACTAAATTCGCAACCACAATAATTTTGTCTATAAACATTATATTTTGTTGATAATTTTATACCCAATTCTTGACCACCATCTCTTTTAAAATCAGCATGAATAAATTTTATATTTTTATATTCATCTTCAAGATATGAACCCAATTCATTAATAAATAAACTATTTTTATTTCTAGAGATACTCATAACTGTCGTTACGTATTTAAAGTTATTTTTAGTTGCATATTCAAAGAGCCTTCTCATACGTTTTTTAATGCAAATTTCGCAACGTTTTCCGCCTTCTTTTTCATCTTTATAAGGAATCAAATCTTTAACAAAATTAGTATGATTATAATCATCTTCAATAATATTAATTTTAGTATTTAAATCTTTTTCAATTTTTCTAACATATTCCTTTAAAGCATTTAATCGTTTATCATATTCTTCTTTTGGAAAGATATTTGAATTTGAAAAAAGAATAGTTATATCAAACAATTCAGTCAAAAAAATAAGAGGATAACAAGAGCACGCCCCGCAACAAACATGAAGCAATAATTTAGGTTTGCCCTCTTCTTTTATATTTCTATAATCAATAAAAAATTGTTTATAATAATCACATTTTACTTGAGTCATAGATAAACATTGCATCTCCAAAACTAAAGAAACGATATTTTTCTTCTACAGCATGTTTATATACATCTAAAGTAAACTCTCTACCCATAAAAGCACTAACTAACATAATTAAAGTTGACTTAGGCAAATGGAAATTTGTAATTAAACAATCAATGGCTTCGTATTGGTAACCAGGGGAAATAAATATATTTGTAGAAGCTTTTTCAGCTTTAAATTCATGATATTTTTTAAAATTAGCTTCTAAGGTTCTTACAGATGTTGTACCTACTGCAATAATTCTTCTTCCTTCCTTTTTAGCTAAATTTAATTTATTAGCAACATCTTCACTAATTTCATATTCTTCACTATGCATAACATGATCATTGGTATCTTGAACTTTAACAGGTCTAAATGTACCTAAACCAATTGAAAGAGTAATATCTAAAATTTCTACACCCTTTTCTTTTAATTTTTCTAATAACTCATTTGTGAAATGAAAACCTGCAGTTGGTGCCGCAGCACTACCTTCATTTTTTGCATAAACTGTTTGATATTTATTATTATCATCCACTTCTTTATGAATATAAGGAGGTAATGGCAAAATCCCAATTTTATCCAATTCTTCTAAGAAGATTCCTTTATATTTAAATTTTAATAATCTTATACCTTCATATTTAACACCAACACATGTCGCCACCAAAATATCATCTTTAAAATGTAAAACAGAATCTAATTTAATAGCTTTAGCATTACCACATAAGCATTCCCATGTATCATTACCTAAATCCTTAAGCAATAAAACTTCTACATGAGCACCTGTTACTTCTTTTGTTGCAAACAATCTAGCAGGAATTACTTTTGTATTATTTCTTACTAAAACATCCCCTTTTTTAAAATAGTTAATAATATCAAAAAACTTAGAATCTTTATATGTATTAGTATGTTTATCAACTAATAGCAATCTACATTCATCTCTTTTTTGAGATGGTTCTTGTGCAATTAATTCTTCTGGTAAATAATAATTAAATAATTCAATATCCATATTAAAAGCCTCTCTTATCACCGTATTTAGCTAATACTTCGTTTTTATATTCTTCAAATCTATCTTCTTTAATAGCTTCTCTTGCACCTTCAACAATCGATATTAAAAATCTTATATTATGAATAGACATAAGATGAGCTCCTAAAGCTTCATCACTAACATACAAATGTCTTAAATAAGCTTTTGTAAAGTTCTTACATGTATAACAATCACACTCATCATCTAAAGTAGTAAAATCTTCTTTATAAATTTCTTTTCTTATATTAACTCTACCTTTATGAGTCATTAAAGTTCCGTGTCTAGCAATTCTTGTTGGTAAAACACAATCCATCATATCAATTCCTTTACCAATACCTTCAAGAATATAATCTAAACTACCAACACCCATTAAATATCTAGGCTTATCTTCAGGTAAATATTGAATAGCATAATCAATCATTTTAAAACAAACGTCTTTTGGTTCTCCAATACTAGTTCCACCTATCGAATAACCATCAAAATCCATTTTAACTAACTCTTCTGCACATAATTTTCTTAAATCTTCGTATTCTCCACCTTGGACAATACCAAATAAAGCTTGATCTTCTCTTTTATGAGCTTCTTTTCCTCTTTTAGCCCATCTAATAGTTCTTAATGTTGAATCTTTTGCATATTGATATGTTGCAGGATAAGGAATACATTCATCAAACGACATAATAATATCAGCACCGATTTTTTCTTCAATACCTATTACTGTTTCTGGAGAAAAGAAAATTTTATCTCCATTAAGATGTGATTTAAAAGTAACGCCTTCTTCTTTAATATCTCTATTTTCTGCTAATGAAAATACTTGGAATCCACCACTATCTGTAAGCATAGGCCCATTATAATTCATAAACTTTTGAACACCACCAGCCTTAGCAACAATATCCTCCCCAGGTCTAAGATGAAGATGATAAGTATTAGCTAAAATAACTCCTGCTCCACAAGCTTTAACTTCTTCAGGAGTTAAAGTTTTAACAGTAGCTAGAGTACCAACTGGCATAAACATAGGAACTTCTACATTCCCATGAGGAGTATGTAATATTCCATATCTTGCCTTTGTTTTTTTATCAACATGTAATATTTCTAAATAAAAATCTTTGCTCATATGTTAGATATTATATCATTTTTACTATAATATTAGAATTTAAAATCCATAGATGTATTAGCATCAATTAGATTATAAAATCCTTTATATTTTTTTGCTAATAACATAAATATTGGATACCCAATACAAGTTATACAAATAAATTCACCTAATAATGTCCATCCAAATGTAATAAAGTAAATAGATGGACTCATCCCTGCGGTAGTATCATATAAATATACAATTAAAGGGACAATAGCAGCATTTACAAAACAAGGCATTAAGCTTGCAAGTAATAAATTTTTAATTGTTTTACTTACTAAAATAATAAGTAAACATCCAAATAATGTACCCAAAGTGCCAAATACTAAATCGTATACACCATATTGACTCATAATATTAGCCAATAAACAACCTAGTGTTAAACCAATTGTATATAATGGATTAAAGAATACGAGTAGATTTAATAGTTCACTAAATCTTAACTGCAACATTCCACCATTATAACTTAATGGCCCACATAATATTGTAACAACAGCATATAATGCTGCAATTAATGCATTAGTTACAATACATTTGACAGTTAAATTCTTCTTAAACCATGAAGAAACGGATGAACTTTTTTTGTTGGATTCGTTCATAAAATACCCCCTTGTTAAATTTTACGAGTGGTTAGTCAATGGGAAAGACACTCGAGTCGTTAATAATTATAAAGAATAAGGATTTATATTAAAAGCAAAATTAATAATATTTTGAATAATAATTGTTTTATTTACTACTCAAATAAATAAGATACTTAAACAAAAATCTAGAATTGTATTTATTAACAAAATAAAAAGATGCAATTAATGCATCTTTCATAAATATAAGTTAGTAATTAATGAAATCTAGCATATTCATCTTTAATCTTTTCATGAGACTCATGAGATTTGATGACATCTGCTAACATTTCAGCAATTGATACAATCTTAATCTTCTTAGAATTTTTAAATTCTTCATGATTAATTGTATCAGTAACACAACATTCAGTAACATAATCTGCTGCATTAAATCTTTCAAGAGCTGGACCATTAAATAAAGCATGTGAAGCGCAAATATAAATTTCTTTAGCACCTCTATCATGTAACGCTTTTGCACCAGCCAAAATAGTTCCACCTGTATCAATCATATCATCGACCATGATACAAATTCTTCCCTCAATATCACCAACGATATTTGTAATTTCAGCAACATTAGGTCTAGGTCTTCTTTTATCAATAACAACAATATTAGTGTTAGGAATAAAATTAGATAAATCTCTTGCTCTATACATTGCACCATGATCAGGAGCAACTATAGCAATCTTATCATCTTTATATTTTGGATCAGCAAACTTCTTATTTAAATATTTTGCAAATAAGTAACTAGGAGAACAATTATCAACAGGAACACCAAAGAATCCTTGAATTTGTGGAGTATGCAATTCACAAACAATAATTCTTTTAACTCCAGCATTAGTAAATAAATCTGCGACCATACGAGCACTAATAGGTTCATTAATATGTGCTATTCTATCTTGTCTAGCATAACCAAAATAAGGCATGATTAATGTAACTTCTCTACAATTAGCTCTTCTTACTGCATCAATAAATATTAATGTTTCCATAATGCGATCGTTAACTGGTTTGCAAGTAGATTGAATAATGTAAATCTTCTTTCCTCTAACATCGCAGGTAATATCAGGAGTTGCTAAACACTCCCCATCGGCAAAATTCTTTACGACACTCTTGCTTCTTTCAATTCCTATTAATGAACAAACTCTATCAGTAAGTTCCACATTGGATGAAAGGGCAAATACAAGTATATCTTTTATCATAATTTCCCCCTGTTTACTTATATTTTTAATCTAATTTAATAGATTAATTAACAATTTTAGAAAATAAAAGCCTAGAAAAAATAACTAGGCTATATTTGCAAAAACTATTTACCGCTTCTATATTTTTTGTTGAAACGATCGACTCTACCATCATTTTGGACAAATCTTTGTTTGCCTGTGTAGAATGGATGGCAATTACTACAAGTATCAACTCTTATTTCTTTAAGTGTTGATTCAGTTTCAAATGTATTTCCGCAGGAAACACATGTAACTGTACATTTGTGATAATCTGGGTGAATTCCTTTTTTCATCTTTTTTACTCCTTCCGCCTAAGATTATAATAATCTTAAGAAAGCTTACGTGCGTATAATTTTATCAATTATTAATTCAATTTTCAAGACTTAATATTATTATTTATGATATTTTTCATAAACTCTTTTATAATAATCTAACCAAAGCTTTTTAACGTTTTCTTTGCTATAGAAATTTGCTATTTCCTTAGAATAACCGACTATTTTATTATAGAAATCTTTATCATCTTTTAATTGATGTAATAATTTTTCAAAGTCTTCATTATTTTCTCCAGTTAAATAATCTGATAAAAATATATCTTTATATAAATCCAAATTTCTAACTAAAAATGGAACTCCGCAATTTACACATTCAAGTAATGTCATAGGCATCAATTCTTGATATGAAGGTAAGAACAATACATCACAAGCATTATATAAATCATTCATATCCTTTCTATCAATAATACCTAAAAACTTTAAATTTAATGGGGGATTATCCATTATTTTTTTAATTTCTTCGTATCCTGCAGTTATCTTCTTAAAAGTAAAACCGCCAGCCCAAATAAACTTTAAATCAGGATTTTTTTCTGCAATTTTAGCAAAATCAATAACACCTTTTCTTGTTTGTGTTTGTCCAACACCTAATACTACAAAATCATTATCTGAAAAACCATATGATTTCCTAACTGCTTTTCTTTTTCCATCATCAATCTTAAAAAATCTTTCATTAGAAACATAATTAGGAATATAAGTAATCTTATCTTCTTTTAAACCAATTGCTAATAAATCTTTTTTAAAATAAGGATTAACTACAACTACTTCATCTGCCTTTTTATAAAAATCAATAACATACTTTCTATAAATCTTAAAAGCACCTTTAGGCATTTTTAATGAACCATCATCATATTCAGGAATAAAATGAACATAACAAACATTAATTGCTTTTTTATTCATTTTAAACTTATGTGGTACATTTACTGTATGAATATGTCTAATATCATACTTATTCTTATGTTTACCATTAACGCTTACTTCAAATTCAGGAATAGTTTTTACAAGATCAATTTGTTCAATAGCGGCACTACCTACACCTTGTCCTTTAAATTCTAAACCTTTAACATACATGTTAATTTTTATTTTTTTGTCCATAAATAAATCTCCATAAATATTTTACTTTAAAAATTGCAAAAAATTAAGTTGATAGTATAATAACATAGATAGGAGGTGTTTATCATATTATGATAAGTAAAAAATTAGCAGTAGATTTAATTAATCAAGCTACTGAAACAGGTGCAGATTTTGCTGAAATCTTTTATGAAGATACTTTTAATAAATCATATTCTTTTGAAGGATTAAAAGTTCAAAATGTTGTATCTAGCAACGTTAATGGTGTTGGTATTAGACTTTTAAAAGAAAATCAATGTGTTTATGGATATACAAATGATTTAAGCAAATCAAGTTTAACAAAATTAGTTGATAATCTTTCTAAATCATTTAATTCAGGAAGAGTTGTTGAAAAAATTACAGGTTTTAAAAATCAAACATATAAAAAAATAAATAAAAAAGTTACTCCTTTGTTAAGTGTAGAACCTAAAGAAATTATTAATTATGTAAAATCAGGTGTAGAAATAATTTTAAATTATGATAAAAGAATTGTTAGAGTTGTTTCTGGCTTTTCAATTGTAAGTTCAAATTATGTTATTTTAAACTCAGAAGGTAAATCATTTAAAAAATCTAATGAATACGGAAGAGTTTATTTAAATTCAATTGCAAGTGAAAATGGTAAAATTGAAACTAGATTTGATGGACCAGGTTCTCAAAAAGGATGGGACTTTTTCGTAAAAGATTTAGATTTTAAAACTTTAGCATTAGAAAACGCAAAAAAAGTTATTTTAATGTTGAGTGCTAAAGAATGTCCAAGCGGCCACTTCCCTGTTGTTATTGGAAATGGTTGGGGTGGTGTTATCTTCCATGAAGCTTGTGGTCACCAATTAGAAGCAACATCTGTTGCAAAAGGTTTAAGCGTTTTTACAGGAATGAAAGGCAAACAAATTGCAAATACTATTGTTAGTGCCTACGATGATGGAACAATGCCTAACGAATGGGGTTCTAATGATATAGATGATGAAGGTAATCCTACACAAAACAACTGTTTAATAAAAGATGGTATATTAGTCGGTTATTTAGTTGATGATTTTAATGGTAGAAGAATGGGCGAAAAAGGAAATGGCGCTTCAAGAAGAGAATCTTATAAATACGCTCCTACATCAAGAATGTCTAACACATATATTGCTAAAGGTAAATCTACTCCAGAAGAAATTATCAAAAATACAAAACTAGGATTATATGCTGTTTCATTTAATGGCGGCAGCGTCAATCCAGCAGTCGGTGATTTTAATTTTGGATGTAGCGAAGCATACATTATTAAAGATGGTAAAATTCTTGAACCTGTAAGAGGTGCTACTCTTGTTGGTAATGCAAAAGATATCTTAAAACATATTGATATGGTAGGTAATGATGTTGGCTTAGGTCAAGGTATGTGCGGATCAGCAAGCGGAAGTATTCCTGTTAATGTTGGTCAGCCTACGATAAGAGTTGATGATATTACAGTTGGAGGAAGAGGAGGAAGTATCGATGAATACAAATAAATTTTTTGCTAAGGCTAAAGAAAAAGGTGTTGAAGTTAGTGAATTAAAAATTACAAAATCTACTTCTACTTCTATTTCAATTTTCCGTGGTAAAATTGATGACAATTCAATTTCTTCAGAATCAAAAATATTAGCTAGAGGTATCTATAATGGTAAAATGGGTGTTGGATCTACAGAAAAAACTTCAGATGATTCAATCGAATATTTATTAGATAGTATTATTTCTGGAGCTACATTAATCGAAAAAGAAGAAGAACCAAACATTTTCAAAGGTAGTGAAAAATATCATAAGAAAAATATCTATTCAAAAGAATTAGAAAATTGGTCTACTAATGATGTTTTAAACATAATGTTTGAAATCGAATCTAAATTAAAAG
>CAYNBG010000001.1:42510-49628 GCA_964395495.1 uncultured Staphylococcaceae bacterium | reverse complement strand
AAAATTATCTCCAGATGAAAGAGTAAAGAAATACGTTAAAGAAAAGAAAGCTGCTTTTATATTAGGGATTGGCTATCCTTTAAGTGATGGAGTTAAACAAGATGGAAGAGCCCCAGATTATGATGATTGGAAATTAAATGGAGATATATTTGTTTATAGCCCTGTTTTAGATGACGCATTAGAACTTTCTTCAATGGGGATAAGAGTAGATAAAGATTCATTAAAAGAGCAATCTAAGTTTGATCATAAAGAAGAAAATTTAAAATTAATGTTTCAAAAGAAAGTATTAAATGAAGAAGTGCCTTTTACATTAGGCTGTGGAATTGGTCAATCAAGACTTTGTATGTTCATGCTTAAAAAATTACATATTGGAGAAGTTCAATCGAGTGTTTGGGATGAAAAAACTATTAAATTTTTAAAAGATAAGGGAGTAAATATTCTTTAAAGTATAATAAAATTATTTTTTAGCACTCAACTATTGCAAGTGCTAAAAAGTAGAATTATAATATATTTGATAATTTTAGGAGGTTATCAAATATGAAAGAAACAAAAGAATTTCAAACAGAATCAAAACAATTATTAAATTTAATGATTAACTCCATATATACAAATAGGGAAATATTTTTGCGTGAGCTAATCAGTAACGCTAGTGATGCTATTGATAAGTATAAATATCTTCAACTTACTAGTGATGGAAAATTACCTGTAAAGGATTATCAAATTACTTTAAAAGTAAATAAAGAAGAACGCACTATTACTATTTGCGATAATGGTATTGGTATGGACGAAAAAGACTTAGTTAAAAATTTAGGAACCATTGCTTCAAGCGGTAGTAAAGAATTTTTAAAGAAGTTTAAAGATGTCAAGGATAAAGAAGATTTAAACATTATTGGTCAATTTGGTGTAGGTTTTTATAGTGCTTTTATGGTTGCTAATAAAATTGAAGTAACAACTAAAAAGGATGATAAAGCATATAAATTTACAAGTGATGGTGTAAAGGAATATACAATTGAAGATACAACAAAAGAAGAGAGTGGAACTGAAATTAAATTATTCTTAAAAGAAGATAAGGATGAAGAAGATTATTCATCATTTTTAGAATATTACACTATTGAAGATTTAGTTAAGAAATATAGTGATTATATTAGATATCCAATTAAAATGGATGAGATTATAAAAGAACCTAAAAAAGATGATAAAGGCGAAGTCATTAAAGATCAATATGATGAACATGTTGAAACTAAAACTTTAAATAGTATGGTTCCTTTATGGAAAAAAGCTAAAAAAGATGTAACAGATAAAGATTTAAATGATTTTTATAAGAGTAAATTTAGTGATTATGAAGACCCATTTACATCATTATTCATAAATGTTGATGGTTTTGTTAAATATAATGCATTAGTTTATATTCCTGCACACGCTCCATATAATCTTTATAGTGAAAACTATGAAAAAGGATTGGATTTATATTCAAAAGGTATCTTTGTTAAAGAAAAATGCAAAGAATTAGTCCCAGATTATCTTAAATTCTTAAAAGGAATTGTAGATAGTGATGATTTTGATTTAAACATTTCTAGAGAAATGCTTCAAGCTTCCCCAGTTTTAAGAAAGATTCAAGATAATATTGAAAAGAAGGTCTTAGAAAAATTAAAAGAAATTAAAGAAAAAGAATATGATAAATATTTAGAATTCTTTAAACAATTTGGTGATCATTTAAAGTTTGGTATTTATGAATCATATGGTGCTAGAAAAGAAAGTTTACAAGATTTATTAGTATTTAATTCTTTAAATAACGAAAAACCTATCACTTTAAAGGAATATAAAGATAAGTTAAAAGAAGGTCAAAAATATATATATTTTGCAAGCGGAAAGAACTTAGATTATATTAAGATGCTTCCTCAAATTGAAAAATATAGAAAAGATGGTGTAGATGTTTTATTACTTGATAAACGTATTGATGAATTTACAATCATGATGATGAGAGATTATGATAAAGTTGAATTTAAAAATATAAGTGATGAAGCAAGTAATGAATTGACTGATGAAGAAAAGAATAATCTTGATACATTGGTTGCAGAAAATAAGAGAATTCTTGACGATATTAAAGAAACATTATCAGGTAAGGTTGATGAAGTTACATTCTCTACAAAATTAGTGGATTCTCCAGTTTGTATTACAACTAAAAATGGTTTAAGTTTAAATATGGAAAACACTTTAAAAGAAGAAGCTCAAGAAAATAATTTCACTGACAATAATGTTAAAGCTACTAAAGTATTAGAAATTAATCCAAATCATGAATTATTTAAAGCATTTGAAAAAATTAAAGATGACGATGATGCTATAAAAATGTATGGATCTATTCTTTATGATGAAGCTATGATGCTTGAAGGATATGAAGTAAGCGATAAAAAAGAGTTTGTTAAAAAACTTAATGAATTAATGATTAAATCAATTAAATAATTAATTAACTGGGAGCAAATGCTCTCAGTTTTTAATTGAAAAAAATTTATATAATAATTAAAATATCTAAGTATGTATAAAGTAATTGATTTTAAAACTTATCCAAAAAGAAAACAATATAACTGGTTTTCTACATTTTCTAATCCTTGTTATGGTATTGATGTAGAAATAGATGTTACAAAACTTGTTAAATATAGTAAAGAAACTAAAACATCTTTTTTTGTTAACTTTTTATATTTGGTAACAAAATCTATGAACTGTATAGATGAATTGAGATTAAGAGTAGAAGAAAATGAAATTAGATTATATGATGTAATTAATCCTTCTTTTACTGTTATGACAAATAGTGGTGTATTTGAAAATGCAAGTGTAGAATGGAATGATAATTTTAATGATTTTTATAAAAACACAAAGGAAATCATAGAGAAAATTAAAGTTCAAGAAAAAGTAAAAGATGAATATAATAGTGAAAGATACAACTATTATTATATGACTTGTTTACCTTGGCTAGATTATAAATCAATGACACATCCTATTCCTAGTGGCAATGTTGTATCTTATTCAGTTCCTAGAGTTTGTTGGGGAAAATATACATTAAAAGAAGACAAATATTCATTAGTCTTAAATATTACAGTATCTCATGCTCTTGTTGATGGATACCCTTTATCTCAAGCGTTTCTTTTAATTCAAGAAAACGTAAATAAACTTAATTTTTAACATAATATTTATTACATAAATTTTATATTAAATTTTAAAGTCTCATCTTTAAATAATGTCTTATAATTTGTAAAATAATAAACAATTAGTTGCTAATAATTATAGTAATTTTAATAGGGAGATTTTGTATGGAAAACAAAAAGCAAATGAAGTTTATATTTGTTACAGGTGGTGTTGTATCAAGTTTAGGAAAAGGTATTTCTGCAGCATCAATCGGTAGATTGTTAAAAAGAAGAGGATTAAATATATTTTCAATGAAGCTTGATCCATATCTTAATTATGATCCAGGTACAATGTCCCCTTATCAACATGGAGAAGTTTTTGTTACTCAAGATGGAGCAGAAACTGATTTAGATTTAGGCCACTATGAAAGAATTATTAATACGTCTTTAACAAAAGAAAGTAGTGTTACAAGCGGAAAAGTTTATTCTACAGTTATTGAAAAAGAAAGAAGTGGAGCTTATTTAGGCGCTACAGTACAAATCATCCCTCATATTACAAACGAAATTAAAAGAAGATTAGTAGAAGGCTTTAAAGCAAAAGGGGATACAGATGTTTGCATTGTTGAAATTGGTGGAACTGTTGGAGATATTGAATCTCTACCATTTTTAGAAGCAATTAGACAAATGAGAAGAGATTTAGGTTATGAAAACACATTTTTTGTTCATAATACTTTAGTTCCTTATTTAAAAACTACAGGCGAGATTAAGACAAAACCTACTCAACATAGTGTTAAAGAAATTACTGGTTTAGGCATTCAACCTGATGCTTTATTACTTAGATGTGAAATTCATGTTGATAAAAAAAGCAGACAAAAAGTAGCGTTATTTTGTAATGTTAGTGATGATGCTGTTATTTCTGTAGAAGATGCAGGAATTATATATGAAGTTGCTTTAAATTTACAAAAACAACATTTAGATGACTTAATTGTTAATCATTTAAGACTTGATTGCAAAGATCATGCAGATATGAGCGATTGGGAAGAATTAATTGCTAAAATTAAAAAGATTAAAAAAGAAGTTACTATTGGTTTAGTTGGTAAATATGTATCTTTACATGATGCTTATATAAGTGTTTATGAATCTTTAAAATTTGCTGGGTATAAATATGATACAAAGGTTAATGTTAAGTGGATTGATAGTGAAAATTTAACTAAAGAAAATTTAGAAGAAGAATTAAAAGGTTGTAAAGGTATTATTGTTCCTGGTGGTTTTGGTGTTAGAGGGACAGAAGGAAAAATGTTAGCTATAGAATATGCTAGAGTTAATAAAGTACCTTATTTAGGTTTATGTTTAGGTATGCAATTAGCTTTAATTGAATTTGCTAATCATGTTTTAGGATTAACTGGAGCAAATTCAACTGAATTTGATGAAAACACTAAATATAAAATTATTGATTATTTACCAGAACAATATAAAGGTATTAAAATGGGTGGAACTTTAAGACTTGGTAATTATGATTGTAAATTACTTAATGGAACTAAAGCCCATGAATTATATGGAAAAGATTTAATTCAAGAAAGGCACAGACATAGATATGAATTTAATAATGAATATAAAACGTTATTTGAAGAAAAAGGAGTGGTTTTTAGTGGTGTAAATCCACAAACTCATCTTTGTGAATTAATCGAATTAAAAGATCATCCATTCTTTATGGCATGTCAATATCATCCAGAATTTAAATCTAGACCACTTGATCCACATCCATTATTTGTTGGATTTATTGAAGCGAGCTTAAAAAATGAACAAAAATTATAAACAAAATTTAAAAGCAAGAAATATTAAGGAAACTCCTACTAAATTTATTAATAAAGATAACAAAGAATTTAATGTAAAACATAATTCTGCTTTGTTAGATTATTTAATGAATGATTTAAAGTATTCAAGAAATAATGCTAAAAATTTATTATCACATCATTTAATTGCTATTAATGGTGTACCTGTTTCTCAATTCGATTATTTGATAGTAAAAGGAGATTCTTTAATAGTTGCAAAACATCCAATTAGAAAGAAAAAACGTAGTGATTTACCTATTATTTATGAAGATGAATACATCATTGCAATAGATAAACCATATGGATTATTATCAGTTGCTAGCGATAAAGAAAAAAACTCTACTGCTTTTAGAATGGTTAGTGAATATCTTCAAGAAAAAGATAAACACGCTAGAATCTATGTTGTTCATAGAATTGATAAAGAAACTAGTGGTGTTTTAATTTTTGCTAAAAACGAAAAGATTAAAGATTTATTTCAAGATAACTGGAATGAATTAGTTAAAAAAAGAGGATATTATGCTGTTTGTGAAGGTTTATTTACAAAAAAAGAAGATACGATTACAAATTATTTAAAGATGAATAATTTAAATCTTATGTACATATCAAAACCTGGTAAGGATGCTTATAAATGTATAACTAGTTATAAAGTTATAAAAGAAAATAAGAAATACAGCATGGTAGATGTTAATATTTTTACTGGGAGAAAAAATCAAATTAGAGTAACTTTAGGTAGTTTAGGTCATTATATTTTAGGTGATGATAAGTATGGTGAGCCAGAAAATCCTGTAAACAGATTATGTTTACATGCTTATGAACTTGATTTAGTTAATCCAATAACTAAAAAAGAGTACAAATTAGTTGCAAAAGTACCTAATATTTTTAATGAATTATTAAAAAAATAGTTTATAATTTATTTGTATGTTAAAGGGATTTAAAGATAAGTTATTAGAAACATTGATTTCAATACTTCCAATGGTTGCTATTTTAACCATTATTTTCTTGATAAGTTATTTTAATCCAGCAGCTTTCGGTGGTATTAATTCTAATGGTGAAAATATACCTTTAATTAGTTTATCAACATACCTTCCTTTTTTAATTTGTTCATTTACACTTGTTATTGGTAGTGCTTTATTCCAATTAGGTGCAGATAATGCTTTAAGTAAAGTTGGTGGAGAAATTGGTGCTCATATTACTAAAAAAGGGTCAATTATATTACTTGTTTTAATAACAACTGCATTAGGTATTTTAATTTCTATTGCTGAACCTGATTTAACTGTTTTTGGCGATATTATTGGACCACAAATTAATAAGACAGTAGGTACGTGGATTGTTAAACTTGTTGCTGGCTTAGGTGTTGGTACCTTACTTGCTATTGGTTTAGTTAGAATTGTTCTTCAAAAATCTATTAAATTAGTATTTTTGGCTGGATATGTTTTAATTTTTGCATTAGGTTGTTTCTTTGGACCTACAGAAGGTCAAGCTTTCTTATCCATCGCTTATGATACAAGTGGTGTTACAACAGGTCCTGCTACAGTTCCTTTTGTTATTGCTTTTGGTGCTGCTGTTGCTAGTGCTCGTGGTGGTAAGGATGTCGCTAGTGACTCTTTTGGTTTAAGTGGTATTATGTCTTTAGGTCCAGTTGCTACAATGTTGATTTTATGTATTATTGTTAGACCTGAAGCTAGCGTTGATAAAATTACAGTTTTAACATGGCAACAACAAATAAATAATGGTATTTTTGTTGAGATGATTGGCGAAGTATTTATGGGTGTAGGACCATTGCTTGCTTTCTTCTTAATTTATAATTTTGTTTTCTTAAAATTAAATAAAAAAGCATTATTTAATATTTTATTAGGATTTGTTTATACAATTGTTGGTCTTTATATTTTCTTAGTAAGTGCATCTTTAGGATTTAAAGGATTAGGACTTGAACTTGGAGAAACAATTGGTTCGAATGGTGTTGCAGCAAACGGAAATAAATTAATGCTTTATTTATTCCCTGGATTAGGTTTATTGACTGGTATTATAATTGTTTTAGGTGAACCTTCAATTTCGATTTTAACTACACAAGTTGAAGAAATTAGTGGTGGTATTATTAAAAAGAAGGTAATGAGTGCGACTCTTGCTTTAGGTGTTGGACTAGCTATTGCATTAGAATTATGTAGAA
>CAYNBG010000001.1:0-42500 GCA_964395495.1 uncultured Staphylococcaceae bacterium | reverse complement strand
CTGGGGCGGCTTCTCTAGTTACTATTTATTTATTCCAATTTATTTATTAGCTATTTTATTAATGTTCTTTATCCCTGATATTTATACATCAATTGCCTTTGATAGTGGTGGTATCGCAAGTGGTACAATTTCAGTTTGTTTCGTTTTGCCTTTAGTTATTGGTATGTTTAGATCAATGTATCCACATGATAATTCTGCATATGCAAATTATAATGGATTTGGTATTATAGGTATGGTTAGTGCTTTACCTATCGTTTGTATTGAAGCATTAGGTTTAATTGCTAAGATTCAAGGAAGAGTTATTCAAAAGCAAGCAAGACAAAGAGTTTACGAATACGAAGATGTACAAATTATACATTTTGAGGATAGTTTAGATGAGACCATTTAGAAAGAAAAAAGATAAAAAGGTTGAAAAAGTTAAAAACGTTAACGAAAAACCATTTGAAGAAACTAATAAAGTTGAAAGACTTAAACTTTTATGTGTCATTGTAAACCGTAATCAAGGGCAATTCTTTATAAATTCTTTTTTAGAAAATAATATTGCTTGTGCATTTGATGTTTATGGTAAAGGGACTGCTCCTAGAGAAATTTATGATATTATCGGTATGAATGACAATAAAAAGGATTTAGTTATGGCTTTAGTAAAAGCTAGTGATATTGAAAAGATAAACAAAATTATACAAACAAGATTCAATGTATCGAAACAAGCAAAAGGTATATCATTTACTATTCCAATTGATTCGATGGCTGGAGTTGTTATGTATAAATTTTTAACTAATAGTAGAGAAAGGAGAAGCTAATATGGATAACAAAGGTGAATTAATTATTGCTATTGTAAATAAAGGATATAGTGACCTTGTTATGGCTGCTGCTGTTAAAGGTGGTGCTAGAGGTGGAACTATTTTTAATGCTCATGGTACTGGAAATCCTGAAATGGAAAAATTCTTCGGTGTACCAATTCATCCTGAAAAAGAAATGGTTTTTATTATTGTAGATAAAAAAATTAAAGATAAATGTTTGTTAAATATATATCAAGATGCAGGTCTAGAAAGTAAAGGTCAAGGCATTGCTTTCTCTTTACCTGTTGAGGATATGGTTGGTTTTACTCCTATTCAAAAAGAAGAAAATAAAGAAGAAGAAACTAAATAGTATAGTAAATCTTTTTTACTAAGTTTTTATTAACTTTTAATAGTAATGAAACTGAATTAATGGCGTCTTTTCCTGAGATGCCATTTTTTATTAATAAATTTAAATTTTCTTTAATTTGTTCTTCATTAATGACTTCTATTGAAGAATTATTACCTTCTACAACTAAAACCATTTCACCAATTAATTCTTTGTGTTCTTCATTAATTGTTTTTAAATCAGTTCTTATAAATTCTTCATGAAGCTTAGTTAATTCTCTTGCTATTGTAATTTTTCTATTTCCTAAAACTGTATATAAATCTTTTAATGTATCATTAATTCTATGAGGTGATTCATAAAAAAGTAATGTAAATCCTAACTCTTTTAATGATTCTAATTCTTTGATTCTTTCTACGCTTTTTGATTTTAAAAATCCATAAAATAAAAAATGCGAAGAATCTAAACCGCTTGCAACTAAAGCATTAATAAATGCATTTGGACCGCTTATAGGTGTTACAGTAATATCATTTTTAATTGCTTCTATAGCAAGTATGGATCCTGGATCGCTAATGCAAGGATAACCCGCATCAGACATATAACCAACATTTTGTCCATTAAGTATATCTTGTATGATTTTATCTGATTCAGCTTTTTCGTTGTGTTCATGGCAAGAAACACACTTCTTTTTAATATTTAATAGATTTAGAAGCTTTAATGTATTTCTTGTGTCTTCACATGCTATATAGTCACAATTAAAAATGGTTTCTCTTATTCTAGGAGATACTTCTTGAAGATTACCAATAGGTGTAGGAATTAAAAATAGTGTACCTTTCATATTATTTTTGAAGTTTTTTATAATCTTCGTATGTTATAAATTCAACATTTTCTTCGTTTTCAATTCTAATAACTCTGGAAAGAATGTTGTAACTTGTTACTTTGTATATTGATCCATTATATTTAACAGTTGAGTTAATAGGTGGATATATTTTTTTAATTTGAGTATATGCATCATCTTCAAATTTTAAACAACACATAAGTTTGCCACATTGACCACTTAATTTAGGAATATTGATTGAAAGCATTTGATTTTTAGCTTTATTTAATGAAACACCTTCAAATTCTTTTAAGAATGTTGAACAGCATAAAGGAAGACCACAAACACCAATACCACCAATAATTTGGGCTCTTTCTCTTACATTAACTTGCTTTAATTCAATTCTACAATGTAAAGAAGATGCTAATAATTTTAATAAATTTCTAAAGTCAACTCTATCTGCTGCAATATATGTGAATAAAACTTTACTTTTATCAAGCGTATAGGCACAATCAACTAAATCCATATCTAATTTTTCTTGTTGAGCAAATTTTTCAAATATTTTTTTAGCATTTAATGCTTCTTTTTTATTGTTTTCATAATTTTCTAAATCGCCTTTTGTTGCTTTTCTTGTAATAGGTATAACTTCAAAAGGAGTCTTTACATCCTCTAATAATTTAGGATCTTGTGTGACCTTTCCCAATTCAATACCTACGACTGTAGTTACGACTACTGGATCTCCTACTTTAATACTAGAATCTTCTGTAGAAAAGAAGTAGTTTTTCCCAGAGTCATTAAATGCAACGCTAATACAATATTTCATATAATCTATGCTCCAAAAATTTCTTCAATCAGATTAATAAACATTAATGATGTATTCAAATTATAATTCAATTCGTTACGATAATTCATTAATTTTAAAATAGCATCATCAATTTTAATAACATTTTCAACAATTAGTTTAATATATTCTAAAGATTCTTTCATTATTAAATTTTCATTTAATGAAAAGCGTAAAGCTTCTTTAAATAGAACAATTAATAAATCTATAAAGAATCTTATTGATTGCTTAGATTTTAATTTTTTTATTAATTGAGTTTCAGTATAAACTCTTAATTCAACTTTATTACCAATATTATTTATGAAGTTTTCTAAATAGTTTAAAGCTTCTATGTAGTCTTCGTTAGTAGTTTCGTTTTTGATTGTTTCGGCATCATTATAAAAAAACGATAGTATTTCGGCATTCTTTTTATCTATTTGAAGCTTTAAGCAATCTTCAATTAATTGATTTTGATCAAGTGGAGAAAAGTGAATAATTTCAGTCCTACTTAGAATGGTTGGTAAAACTCTATATTCGTTTTCAGTAGTTAAGAAAGCATATGTATTATTATCAGGTTCTTCAAGGAATTTTAATAAAGCGTTTGTAGCATCTGGAGCCATATTTTCAACCATGTTTATTATGTAAACTTTTATACCAAGTGCTTCAGTAGCTGTTTGAGAAAATTTTTTCTCTAAATTTCGTATATCATCAATTTTAATTTGATCTTTTTTACCATCAATTAAAACAAAATCTAAGTAATTTCCACTATCAATTCTTGTAGAAATTACATTATTTTCGTATAAATAATCTCCATTTTGAGATAATAAACATTTAACTAAATATTTTGCAATATCAAGTAATGGTGTGCCTGTAGGACCAGATAATAAATATGCATGAAAAAAATTATTATTCTTTAAATAATTTTTAAATATTTTGTAAGGTATTTCTTGATATGTTTTTAAATAATTAGCGTAATCCATCTAGTCTTTCTTTAATTATTTTGTATGTTGTTTCTACAACTTCATCTAATGATTTACTTGCATCAATAACAACATATCTTTCACTATATTTTTTACTTAAATCTAAAAAAGTATTTCTTACTTTATTATAAAAATTCATAGATTCAAGGTCTAATCTATTAACTTCTCTATTTTTATTTTTATTTATTCTATCTAGTCCAATTTGAGGATCTAAATCAAATAAAATTGTTAAATCAGGTAGTGTGTTTTCTGTTGCGAAAAGATTAATATTTAAGACTTCATCTACACCTAAATTTTTTCCTCCACCTTGATAAGCCAAAGAAGAGTCTAAATATCTATCACATAAAACAATTTTATTTTCTTTTAAAGCTGGCCAAATTTTTTCAACTAAATGTTGTCTCCTGCTAGCAGCAAAAAGAAGGGCTTCAGTTCTATTATCTAATTCGGTGTTTGATTTATCTAAAATAACATTTCTGATTTGTTCAGCTATTTTAACTCCACCAGGCTCTCTACTTAAGACTATTGGATAATTTTCTTCAAGCAATTTTTTATAAATAATATCTGCAACAGTGCTTTTTCCGCTGCCTTCTCCGCCTTCAAATGTAATAAACATAATAAATCCCCTTTATTTTAATGTTGTTCTTCCTTCTAATGCTTTTTGAATTGTTAATTCATCTGTGTAATCTAAATTTCCACCCATTTGCAATCCATAAGCTAAACGAGTGATTTTAATATCTTTATTTTGCAATAATCTTGCTAAATATAAAGCAGTAGTTTCTCCTTCAATTGTTGGATTTGTTGCTAAGATAATTTCTTTAATATTTTCTTTATCTATTCTATCAATTAATTCTTTAATTCTTAAATCATCAGGTTTTATACCTTTTAAACTAGATATATCTCCGTTTAATACATGATATATACCATTAAAAGTTCCCATTTTTTCAAAATTAAATACATCTTTAAAATTTGATAAAACAATGCAAGTTGAATGATCTCTTGAAGCAGAAGAGCAAATTTCACAAAGGTCGTTTTCTGTTAAAAGACCACAATTTGGACATTGATGAACTTTTGATTTAACTTCTTTGATATTAATAAGTAAATCCTCTACTTGAGAATTTGGCATACTTAAAATATTGAAAGCCATTCTTTCAGCAGTTTTTTCTCCAATTGATGGAAAATTTTTAAATGAAATAGTTAATTTATTAATTGAGTTAAGTTCTTTCATTAAAACATACCTGGAGCAGCCATTGATTTAAATTTTGCAGATAATTCCTCGTTAGCTTTATCTATTTTATCCTTTGCTCCATTGTATGCTAAAGTGATCATATCCTTTAACATATCTTCATCATCTTTATTAAGAATATCTTTATCTAAAAATTCTATAGAAACTAATTCCATATTTCCCTTTAAGACAACTTTAACAGCTCCGTTTGCTGTGTAATCAAATTCAGTTTCGTCTAATTTTGCTTGAGCTTTTTCAAATTCTCTTTGCATTTTTTGCATGGCTTGAACCATTTGTTGATATCCTGGCATATTACTTCCTCCTAATTAAAATTAATATCATCAAGATTTATATCACAAGATTTTGGTAATTTATTTATTTGTTGTAAGTTTAAGTAGTGTTGATAAGCAGCAGTAGATCTGCCCCTATCTAAAGCGTAAATATGATATGTATTTCCAGTTAATTTTTTAATAATGTTTACAAAAGAACTTTGATTTTCTTTTATATTAACTTTTAAAGCAGGCGCTTTAAAATCATAAACTAATACGATGAATTTCTCGTTTACAATATAAGGTGTACCATCTTTTAAAATCATAGCAAATGGAAGTTCATTTTCGTCTTTAAAATTGTATAAAGCAGGCCATAAATCGATTAATTCTCGTTTAAGCTGTTTATTTCCTGTTACCATAATTTTGACTAAGTCATCATCGCTTAATTGATATGAATCGCCTTCAGTTAAAACGATTGAACTGCTTATAGAGATTTCTTTTTCTATTTTTGGGGTTTCTATTTTAATTTCTTCTGTTTTTGCTTCAATTGGTTTTTTGATAGGTTCATCTTTTGATATAGGTTTAGTTTCTTCGACTTTATTTTCTATAGGTTTTTCATCAACATTAGGTTTGACTAAATCAATGTGCTTTTCTTCAAAATTTATATTGTTTACGGCTTCTTTTTTATTATTAATAGCTTTTAATAAATATATTTCAAAAACAAAAGAAGGGTTGGATGATGTTTTAAATTGATTTTTACATTCCATAAATAAGTCGATTAAGTTATTAATCTCTTCATCGCTAAACAAACTATTAACATATTTAGCTTCTTCTTCTTTTATATATTCAAGAAGAGAAGAACTATTAGTTTTAGAATATATCAAACTATCTTTTAAAATTAATAATAATTCATTTGCAAGCCTAGAAATATCAATGTTTCTTTTTATATAGTCATTAGTTCTTTCTAACATAAGAGTAGTGGATTTTGTTTGAATTAGTTTTAATAAATCTAATTTTTCTTTATTGTTTGTTAATCCAAATACTTTTTCAATACTATCCTTTGTCAAATTGTTTCCGCAATAAGCTATTAGTTGATCTAATAAAGAAAGAGCATCTCTAGCTCCTCCACTAGCAAGTTCAACAATTGAATCTAAAACTCCATCTTCATATGAAATATTTTCTTTATTTAAAACTCTAACCAGCAAGTTTTTAAGACTTTCATCACTAATTTTACCAAAATCATATCTTTGACATCTGCTTAAAATTGTTGGTAATAATTTATATGGCTCGGTAGTACATAAAATAAAAACTACATATTCTGGTGGTTCTTCTAATGTTTTTAGTAGTGCATTAAAAGCGTTATTTGTCATCATATGGACTTCGTCAATAATGTAAACTTTATATCTTCCTTTAAATGGGGCATATTTTACTTTATCAATTAAATTTCTAACTTAATCAACACCTGAATTGCTTGCAGCGTCAATTTCTATAACATCAGGATTATTTCCTTCGTTAATTGATAAACAACTTTCGCAATGATTACATTGATGTCCTAAACCTTCTTCGCAATTTAATGCCTTTGCAAAAAGTCTAGCAATACTTGTTTTACCAGTGCCTCTTGGACCACTAAAAAGATAAGCGTGAGCAATTTTTTTTGTTATAAAAGCGTTCTTTAAAGTTTGAACAATTGCTTCTTGCCCAACAATCTCATCAAATGTTTGACTTCTATACTTTCTATAAAGAGCTAAATAATTCATAAATTCATTTTAAATTATACTATAAATTGGACACTTAATAAAGTTTATAATATGTATATTTTTCTATTTATATTTAAATTAATTTAAATATTTGTTATTATTTTTAATAACTAACATGAGGAGTTTTTAATTATGGATAAAAATATGCAAGATAGACTTGTAGCAAGTGAAAATAGAGTTAAAGAAATTGATGAATTATTAAGTGATCCAAATATAACTAATGATTTGAAGAAATTTAAAGAATTAAATAAAGAAAGAAGTTATCTTGAACCTATTGTAGACAAATTTGTTGAATATAAATTTAACAAAAAGAATATGGAAGATGCTTTAGAAATGAGTAATGATTCTGATCCTGAAATTAGTGCAATGGGAAAAGAAGAATATAAATCTAGCGCTGATAAGTTAGTTTCAATTGAAGAAGAGATTAAGGTTTTGTTATTACCAAGAGATCCTAATGACGGAAAGGATATAATTTTTGAAATTAAGGGTGCAGTTGGCGGAGATGAAGCTGATATTTTTGCTGGTGATTTATTTAGAATGTATATCAAATATTGTGATGCAAAAGGATTTAAATATAAAATACTTGATGAAAACCCTTGTGGAGTAGGAGGCTATTCTTATATTTCTTTTGTTGTTAGTGGAGATGATGCATATTCACATTTAAAATTTGAATCTGGTGTTCATAGAGTTCAACGTGTTCCTAAGACTGAAGCAAATGGTAGAATCCACACATCGACTGCAACTGTTGTTGTTATGCCAAAACTTGAAGTTAATGATGTAAATATTAGAACTGAAGATTTAAAAGTCGATAGATATAGATCACAAGGTGCTGGTGGTCAAAACGTTAATAAAACAGAATCTGCAGTTAGAATTACTCATATTCCTACAGGTATTGTTGTTTCATGTCAAACTGAAAAATCACAAATTCAAAACCATGAAATTTGTATGGAAATGTTAGCTAGTAAACTTGCTCAACTTGAAATTGAAAAGAAAGAAGCAAGCGAAGCTCAATTTAGAAGCAAAATTGGTAGTGGAGATAGAAACGAAAAAATTAGAACATATAACTATCCTCAAAATAGAGTTACTGACCATAGAATCGGTTATACAATTCAACAACTTGATAGAGTTATGGAAGGTGAACTTGACAGTGTAATTGATGCTTTAATTAATTATGAACAAGAACAAAAAATAGCTGGTAATAAATAATGAATTTAACAAATAGACAAGTTTTTATAAATACAAAAAAAGAGATAAATTCTAAAGAGATTGATGTACCTTCATCAGTAATAAATGATTTACTTTTAAAAGTAAATAACTTTGAAAGTTTTACTGATTTAATTGTTAATTTTGATAAAGAAATTAAAGATTTAGATTTATTTAATTCTTATTTTGATAGGATGAAAAATGGTGAGCCTTATCAGTATGTAATTAATGAAGCAAGTTTTGTTACACTTCCTTTATATGTTGATAAAAATGTTTTAATTCCTAGAATTGAAACTGAAGGTCTTGTTACAATTGTTAGAAAAATAATTGAAGATAATAATATGAAACATGATACAATCGTCGATATGTGTACTGGCTCTGGTTGCATTGCTTTGTTTATGAAATCTATTTATAAAGATTCTAAAGTTTTAGGAACAGATATAGACATAAACGCTTTAAATGTAGCTAAAAGAAATGGTAAACAATTATCGTTAGATGTTGATTTTATTATGAGCGACAAACTTGACTATTTATTAAAAAACCATATTAAATGTGATGTATTTTTATCAAATCCACCATATGTTAAAAATAAAAATGATATAGAAAAGAAAGTTTGGGATTATGAACCTAGGCATGCTGTCTTTATTGAAAACAATAATTTATTTTATGAAGAATGTTTTAAACATTATAAAGAATTTTTAAATGATAAATTTTTGATGGCTTTTGAAATTAATTATGATCAAAAAGATGAATTGACAAGTTTAATTGGTAAATATTTTAAAGATGAAACTACAAGTTTTGTATTCTTAAAAGATATATATGGCAAAGATAGATATTTGCTTATTGAAGGAGGCTATAATGTTAATTATTTCGAAATGTGATTATAAAAAAGCTGTTGCTGTGTTAAAAGATGGTGGTTTAGTTGCTTTTCCTACTGAAACTGTTTTTGGTCTTGGTTGCTTAGCTAGTAAAGAAGAATGTTTTAATGAATTGTGTAGAGTTAAAAATAGACCTGCTGATAAGCCTTTTACTTTAATGTGTTCATCCATAGAACAAGCTAGACCATATGTAGAAATCGATGAAAAAGCTTTAAAAATTATTAATAAGTTTTTCCCTGGTCAATTAACATTGATTTTAAAAGCGAAAGAAGGTCTAAAAGATTATTTAGATTTAAAAACTGGATATATTGGAATTAGAATTCCAGATGATGATTTTGTTTTAAATATGATTGGTGAAGTTGGTGAACCATTATTAGTAACTAGTGCAAATATTTCTGGCCAACCTGTCGCTTTAAATGATGAAGATGCATTATTTTATTTTAAGGATAAAATTGATGTAATCGTAAAGGGTCATGGATATAGTAATGTTCCATCTACAGTAGTTATTTTAAAAGATGGGAAGTTAAATGTGCTCAGACAAGGTATTATAACTAAAGAACAATTGGAGGAAGCATTGAATGAAAAATAAATTAAAAATAGTTATTGGTTCAGATCATGGTGGTTTTGAATACAAAAAAGCAGTAATTAAGGAACTTCAAAATGATGGTTACGAAGTTATTGATGTAGGAACTAATAGCAAAGAAAGTTGTAATTATGCTGAATTTGCAATTAAAGCTGCCAATATGGTTTCTTTAAAAGAAGCTGATTATGGTGTATTGATTTGTAATTCCGGAGAAGGTGTAGCTATTGCTGCTAATAAAGTTAAAAACGTTAGATGTGGAATTGGCTATAATGATGAAGTTTCAATGTTAATTAAACAACATAATAATGCAAATATGATATCATTTGGCGCTCATTTTACATCTTTAGAAGATGTTATTAAAAGAATTAAAATTTTCTTAAATACAGATTTTGAAGGTGGGAGACACGAAGTAAGAGTTCAAACTATAACAAATTACGAAAATAAATAATAATATGTTAAAACCTCCTTAATTTATACGTCTTGTATAATGAAGGAGGTTTTTATTATATAAGTAAATTTAAATGTGATTTATGTGGTAATGAAGATTTAAAATATGTTGGATATAAGAATAATAAACCTTATTGTAGAAAATGTATTTCTTTTAAAGGTGAATCAGCAGATTTAAATATTAGTTTTATAAAAAAACAAAGTAAAGCTTTTTTAAAATATGGTTTAAGTGAAGATCAAGATAGAATATCTAAACAATTATTAGAAAATTATAAAAACCATTTAAACACTTTAGTTTACGCTGTTTGTGGAGCTGGCAAAACTGAGTTAGTTTTTAGAGTAATTGAGTACGCCCTTTCAAACAAATTCAAGGTAGGTTTTGCCGTTCCACGAAAAGACGTTGTTATTGAACTTGCAGTTAGGTTTAAGAATACATTTAAAAATAATCTAATTACATCATTATATGGAGGAAATACTTCGCATTTATATGGAGATATCATTTGTTTAACTACACATCAGTTGTATAGATATAATAATTATTTTGATCTTTTAATACTTGATGAAATAGATGCTTTTCCCTATAAAGGAAATGATGTTTTAAATGCTTTGTTTAAAAGAAGTGTTAAAGGCAATTTTATATTGATGTCGGCGACTCCAGATGATTCAACTTTAAAGGAGTTTTCAAAAGGAAATAATAGGATTGAAAAACTTTTTACAAGGTATCACAAAAAACCAATTCCTGTACCAAAAATTAAGATTTCGTTTTCTTTTTTAAAATATATTTTTTTAATAAATAAGCTTAAGAAGTATATTGAAAATGACAAACAATGTTTTATTTTTACTCCTACCATCGATGAATCTAAGGTTGTTTTTGACATAATTTCAAAATTTGTTAAAAAAGGTAATTACGTAAATTCTAAAAGAGATAATAGAGCAAAAATTATTCAAGATTTTAGGGACAAAAAATATAAGTATTTAGTAACAACTGCAGTTTTAGAAAGAGGTGTTACAGTTAAAAATTTGCAAGTTATTATATTTAATGCGGATAGTGAAATTTACAATAAATATGCTCTTTTACAAATATCTGGAAGAGTTGGTAGGGTAATAGGTTATGAAAAAGGTGAAGTTTATTACTTGTGTTCTAAAAAAACTAAAGCAATGGAAGATGCAATTGAATTCACAAAAAAAGCAAACTCAAATTTGTAAAGTTTGCTTTAAAGAGCTTAAAAATGATTCTTTTCATTCTGTTTTGAATGATATGTCAATATGCTCAAGTTGTTTAAAAAATTATGAGCCAAAATTTAAAAGTTTCAAGTTTAATGGAATTGAAGTTTTATCAATTTATGAATATAAAAATTTGATAAAAGAAAAATTATTCGTATATAAGGGATGTTTTGATTATGAGTTGTTTTCAACATTTTTAAACCAATATTCATTGGAATTAAATCAAAAATATAGGGGATATAATATTGTTTTCATACCATCGAATAAAAAAAGTGACAAAAAGAGAGGCTTTAACCACGTTATTGAAATGTTTAGTTTTTTAAAATTAAATAAGCTTGATATTTTGGTAAAAGTTGGTGATGATAAACAAGCTAAAAATAGTTATAGAAAAAGAAAAGATGCAGGAAAACATATAGTTTTATCAAAAAAGATCGACTTAACTGGGAAAAAGATATTGATAGTTGATGATGTTATTACAACTGGATCAACCTTATTTGCTGCTATTAACGAACTTAGAAAGTTGAATCCTAAAGTCATTAAAGCGTTAGTTATGTCTAAAAGAGAGTTTGATTTTAGATATAATAAATTTAAAATGGATGTTATTCAATAAAATTGTTTTGTTTACCATTATTTATAATGGTATAATTTAAAAGTATACACTCGAGGTAGAATGTTATGGGAAATATTATTGAAAAAATTTTTAGAATCGATGCTAGAACATTAAAGAAGTATGATAGACAAGCTCACAAGGTTGAATCATATGCTAAAGCAATGGCTGCATTAAGTGATGATGAGTTAAAGGCTAAGACAAATGAATTTAAAGAAAGATTGAGCAAAGGTGCTACATTAGATGATATTAAATATGAAGCTTTTGCTGTTTGTAGAGAAGCTGGAAAAAGAGTTTTAGGAATGTTTGCATTCCATTGTCAGATTATTGGTGGTTTGGTTTTAAATGATGGTAATGTTGCTGAAATGAGAACTGGTGAAGGTAAAACCTTAACTGCAACTATGCCTGTTTATTTAAATGCATTAAGTGGTAAGGGTGTTCACGTTGTCACTGTTAATGAATATCTTGCACAAAGAGACTCAAATGAGATGGGTCAAATTTATAGATGGTTAGGTTTAACTGTTGGATGTAATTTACATTCATTAAATACAATGGAGAAGAAAAAGGTTCACCTTTGTGATGTTACATATACTATTAACTCTGAATTAGGTTTCGATTATCTTAGAGATAATATGGCTCCTACTGTTGGTCAACGTGTTTTAAGAGGATTGAATTTCTGTATTGTTGATGAAGCTGATAGTGTTTTGATTGATGAATCTAGAACCCCTCTTATTATTTCTGGTGGTGCAAAAGCAAGCGCAAGTCAATATACAGTTGCTGATAGATTTGTAAAAATGTTAACTCCATCTACTTATGTTGATGAAGAATATAAAAGAAAACATCCTGATTATGTTCCAGATGGAGATTTTGAAGTTGATGTAAAGACTAAATCTGTTAATTTAACCGATAAAGGTGTTGATAAAGCAGAAAAATTATTCGGTATACCAAATCTTTATGCACCTCAACTTCAAGACCTTGTTCATAGAATTCATCAAGCTTTAAAAGCTAATTACATAATGAGTAGAGATGTTGAATATTTAGTAGATCAAAATAATGAAATTCAATTAATTGATCAATTTACAGGACGTGTTTTAAAAGGCAGAGAATATAGCGATGGTTTACAACAAGCTATTCAAGCTAAAGAAGGCGTTAAAATTAAAGAAGAAACAGTTACCTTAGCTACAATTACTTATCAAAACTTCTTTAGATTGTTTAAAAAGATTGGTGGTATGACTGGTACTGCTAAAACTGAAGAAGAAGAATTCCAAAAGATTTACAATATGAGAGTTATTTGTATTCCAACTAATAAACCTGTTATTAGAGACGATGCTGTTGACTTTGTTTTTGCTCATAAAGAGGCAAAAATTAAGGCTATGGTAAAGGAAATTCAAGAAAGACATGAAAAAGGACAACCAATCCTTATTGGTACACCTTCTGTTGAAGCTAGTGAAGAGTTAGCTAAATATCTTGATAAAGCAAATCTTAAATTTGAAATGTTGAATGCTAAAAACCATGCTAGTGAAGCTGAAATTATTTCTCATGCTGGTGAAAGAGGTAGAATTACACTTGCAACAAATATGGCTGGTCGTGGTACCGATATTAAGCTAACTCCTGAAACAAGAGCTTTAGGCGGTCTTTGTGTTTTTGGTTTAGAAAGACATGAATCAAGACGTATCGATAACCAATTAAGAGGTCGTAGTGGTAGACAAGGTGACCCAGGTTTTTCTAGATTCTATGTTTCATTAGATGATGAACTTATGGTTCGTTTTGCTAACGATAGATTAAGAAAAATTTTTGATGGATACGGTGATGAAGCGATTGAATCTAAGATGTTATCAAATGCTATTACAAGCGCTCAAAAACGTATAGAAGGTCAAAACTTTGATGTCCGTAAAAATTTATTAGATTATGATGATGTTTTAAGCAAACAAAGACAAATTATGTATGCAAAACGTGATCAAATATTATATGCAGATGATATTACAAGCTTATTAAATGAAACATTTGCTGATTGTGGCCAAGCTTTAGCTAAAAGAGCTGTCCCTGAAAATTCACCTAACAAATCTGTAAGTGGTGAAGAATTGGTTAAATTATGCGTTCCTAGATTTATTCCTGACGGAGTAATTAAACCAGCTTTATATGATGATGCTGATCCAAAAGAAGTTGGTGAAGATTTAAGAGATATTTTATTAGATTCTTATAAACATAAAAAAGAAAAATTTGATAGTGAACAAATTGAACAAGTTGAAAGACAAATCACTCTTAGATGTATTGATAGAAACTGGACACAACAAATTGATAATATGACAAGATTTAGAGAGTCTGTTGGTCTTAGAGGCTATGGACAAATTAATCCTCTTCAAGATTATGTTAACGAAGGCTGGGCTATGTTTAGAGAAATGCTTGAAGTTATTTCTCTTGAAGTTGTATTAAATTTACTTAATGTAAAAGTTCAAGAAAAAGAAGAAAAGAAGAGTTCATTTACTATAAATGTCGCTCCTCAACAAGAAACAAAAGTCGAGTCTGCTGATGTTAAAAATGCTGAATCAATGAAGGTTGTTAAAGAAGAAACAAATAGTAAGGAATTAGATATCACAAACATTGATAAAGATGCTAAAGCTGCACCTGAACATAAATATGATGATATCCATACGAACTAATTATGGAATTATTTGTATTAAAACAAAAAATAAGTGAGGCGTTAGGTTTTTTAAAACAACTTAACGAATCACTTTGACATACCAAAATTAGAAGAAAAAATTAAAAATATTGAAACAGAAATGTTAAATGAACATTTTTGGGATAATATTCGTGAAGCTAATAAAAAAATAGAAGATAAAAATGATATTGAACATAAAATAAGCACGTATAAAAAATTAGATGTTACTTTTGTAGGGCTTAATGATTTTGTTAATTCTTTAAATGAAAATGATGTTGAAATGATTGAATTAGCTAGTAATGATTATTCAGAAAATATTAAAATTCTTAGCGATTTACGACACCAAATTTTATTTAATGGGGAATATGATAGCTTATCTTGTACATTGACAATACACCCTGGAGCAGGCGGTACTGAAGCTTGTGATTGGGCAAATATGTTATTAAGAATGTATGAGCGTTTTTGTGAACAAAATCGATTTAAATATAGTGTAATTGATTATGAACCTGGTGATGAAGCAGGTTTAAAATCAGTTGTTTTAATGATTGAAGGAAAAAATGCTTATGGAATGCTTAAAGGGGAAAAAGGTGTTCATAGACTAGTTAGAATATCTCCTTTTGATAGCAATGCAAGAAGACACACGTCCTTTGCCAGTGTTAATGTTATTCCTTTATTTGACGATTCAATTGAAGTTAATATCGATCCAAAGGATATTGTTGTTGATACCTATCGTAGCGGTGGAGCAGGCGGCCAAAATGTTAATAAAGTTGAAACTGCTGTTAGAATTACACATATTCCGACTGGTATTGTTGTCTCTTGCCAAGTTGAAAGATTTCAAATAAAGAACAAAGAAATAGCTATGAACATGCTTAAATCACAATTGTATGAACTTGAACTTGAGAAAAAAGAAAATAAACTCAAAGGTATTGTTGGAGAAAAAAAAGACATTGAATGGGGCAGCCAAATTAGAAGCTATGTTTTTTGTCCATACACTTTAGTTAAAGATAATAGAACTAATTATGAGGATTCTCAAGTAGATAAAGTAATGGATGGAGATATTACTGGTTTTATATATGCTTTTTTAGAGATGGAGGCTAAAAAGAGTGTTTAAAAAGTTAAAAGAAAAAAAGATAACTAAAAAACAAGTTTTAAAATCTATATATAAAGTTTTTTTGATATTGATTGGCACTTTTATTTTAGCTTTTGGAACAGGAATCTTTTTGGTTCCATTTAACATTATTACAGGTGGAGTCAGTGGATTGGGAATTTTACTTAAAAATATTTGCTTGACTGTTGATATTTGGTCTTATATCATTTGCTGGTCTTTATTTTTAATAGGATTTTTGTTATTAGGAATCAAATTCACTTTATCTACATTAATTTCTACAATATTTTATCCTGTTTTTTTATCGATTATTATAAGAACGAATTTTTCATTATATTTTGTAAATCTTTTAGCTGGAAGCGAAAATGCTGCTAGCATAGTAAATGGTGTTATTACGATTGAAAATTCATTTTTAGCAAACATGGATATAGGCAGGTTATTAATTATTGGCTTGTTTGGTGGAGCATTAATAGGAGTTGGCTGTGGAATTACTTTTATAGGCGGTGGGTCAACTGGCGGTTTAGATATACTTGCTTTTATATTTAAAAAATATTTTAATTTTAAAGTATCATTTGTAACTTTATTAATGGATACAATAATAATTTTAATCGGACTTGTAGTTGATTTGGTTAAGAATGACTCGTTAGTTTTTACCAAATTTATGGTTGGATTAGTTGGAATAGTCGGTGCTTTTAGTTGCGCTTTTGCTATTGAATTTATATATAATGGACTAGAAACATCCTATGTTTGCGATATTATAACTAAAGAACCAGATAGGATAAATGAATATGTTCAGGTTAAATTGGAAAGAACAACAACAATTTTTAAGGTAGTTGGAGCATATTCTAAGGAAGAAAAAACTATGTTAAGGCTGGTTTTTTCAAGAAGAGAATATTCTCAAATAAAAGATGCATTAGCAAAAATTGATCCTGATGCATTTATTACTTTTACAAAGGCAAAATTAGTAACCGGTGAAGGCTTTGAAAGAAATGAAACAAGAGATTCATCCTTTATTTCCGATATGATTAAAAAAACTAAGGAGAAAAAAAGAGATGGGAAATGATGGACTTTTTCATATTGTAAGCGAATTTAAACCAACCGGAGACCAACCCAAAGCCATTAAAGAATTAAGTAAAGGAATTGAGGATGGTAAAAAGGTTCAAGTTTTATTAGGTGCTACTGGAACTGGAAAAACGTTTACAATGGCAAATGTTATAGAAAAAGTACAAAAACCAACATTAATATTAGTTCATAATAAAACTTTAGCAGCACAATTATATTCAGAAATGAAAGAACTATTTCCTAACAATAGGGTTGAGTATTTTATTTCTAACTTTGATTTTTATCAGCCTGAAGCATATTTGCCAAGTAGTGATACCTATATTGATAAATCATGTTTAATGAATGAAGAAATTGAAATGATGAGGGTTAGTGCAGTTAATTCTATAGTAAGTAGAAAGGATACTATTATTGTTGCAAGTGTTGCTTCGATATATGGATTAACGGATCCTGAAGAATATAAAAAACTTATTTTTGAAGTTAGAGAAAATGAAGATATTGATAGAAGAAAGTTTTTTAAAAGATTATTAGATTCATCATATAAAAGGAATGATATTGATTTAACTCCAGGAAAATTTAGAGTTCATGGAGATTTAATAGATATTATGCCTCCTGATGGTCAAGATTGGTATATAAGACTTGATATGTTTGGTGATACAGTCGAAAGAATATGTAAAGTTGATTTCTTAACAGGAGAAGTATTAGAAAGATATAAAATTTACAATCTTTTTCCTGCGTATGATCATGCTGCTACTCAAGAAAGAATTAATTTAGCATGTGAACAAATACTTTCTGATATGTCTGGTAGAGTTAAATATTTTAATGAACAAGGAAAACCTCTTGAAGCAGAAAGAATTGAGATGAGAACAAGACAGGATGTTGAAAACCTTAGAGAGTTTGGTATATGTCCTGGTATAGAAAACTATTCAAGATATATTGATGGTAGAAAAGAAGGAGAAAAGCCATTTTGTCTTATGGACTATTTCCCTAAAGATTATTTATTAATTATTGATGAAAGCCATGTAACAATTCCTCAAGTGAGAGGGATGTTTAATGGTGATAGAAGCAGAAAAACAACTTTAGTTGAATATGGTTTCAGGCTTCCTTCTGCTTTGGATAATAGACCTTTGAATTTTGAAGAATTTGAAAAAGAAATAAATCAGTTAATATGTACTTCTGCAACTCCAGGAGAATATGAATTAGAGAAAACTAATGGCGAATATATTGAACAAATTATTAGACCAACTGGTTTATTGGACCCAGAAATAGAAGTTAGGCCATCAATGAACCAAATTGATGATTTAATAAATGAAATAAAAGATAGAATCGAAAGAAAAGAAAGAGTCATGATCGTTACCCTTACTATTAAAATGAGTGAGGATTTAACTAAGTATTTAAAAGATAAAGGTATTAAAACAGTGTATTTACATAGTGAATGTAAAACACTAGAAAGAACTGAAATTATTTATCAGTTAAGAAAAGGCAAATATGATGTTTTGGTTGGTATTAACTTATTACGTGAAGGCTTAGATATACCCGAAGTAAGTTTGATTGCTATTTTGGATGCAGATAAAGAAGGCTTTTTAAGGAGTGAAAGGTCTTTGATACAAGTCGTTGGTAGAGCCGCTAGAAACGAACATGGTAAAGCTATAATGTATGCAGATAAAATAACTGATTCTATGCAAAAATGTATTGAAGAAACCAACAGAAGAAGAGAAATTCAAAAAGCTTATAATGATGAAAACGGGATTATACCAACAACCATTGTTAAGCCTATTGTTCCACCAATTTCTATTAAAGAAGATGAGGAATATGAATATAAAGGTAAATTAACTAAAAAAGAATTAGATAAGAAGATTAAAGAAGTTGAAAAAGCTATGAATAAAGCGGCTAAAGATTTCGAATTTGAAAAAGCTATTAAACTTAGAGACACTTTATTTGAATTAAAAGCAATGAAAAATGATGGGAAATTTTAATTGCAACTGATGTTTTCTATAAAGTTGATTTAATTAACGATTTTACTTATAATTATAAGTATGAATTATGAAGTAAGTGTAATCGTTCCTATTCATGGTGTAGGAAAATATTTAAAAAAGTGTCTTGATTCTTTAGTAGAACAAGATTTTGCATTGCCTTATGAAATAATATGTGTAAGCGATAATTGTAATGATGATTCAGACGAAATAATTGATGATTTTATTAAGAAATATTCTGAAAAATTTGTAACTATTTCTGTATGCAACAAAAATCCATCGGGCACTCGTAATGATGGTCTTAAAATTGCAAGAGGAAAATATGTAATGTTCGTTGATGGTGATGATAGCGTCTTAAAAAGTTATATTTCCTCCCTCTATAATACTGTTATAAAAGATGATTTAGATATTGGATGTGCTAATTATTATAATGTTGTAGAGGGTAATGAATCTAAGTTAATTAAAGAATTTACATCTAATTTTTGTATTAAAAAAGAATCTAGTGCTGCTAAAGCTAGAGATGCTTTTGCATTAGATGTAAAAATGAGAGGATTTGTTTGGAATAAAATTTATAAAAGACAATTTTTAATTGATAATAATATTTCTTTTAACAAAACATTTTTACCATACGATGATTCTAATTTTAATTTTTTATGTTTTGTTAAAACAAATAAAAATGTTGGTTTTTGTAACTATAGAGGATATTTATATCTTCAAAGAAAAGTGTCGTATACAAAAGGAACAAAGTCGCTTGTTTTAATGGATTCTGTCATAAATGGTGTGACTTTTGTTAGAGCTTATCAATTACTAAATAATAATGATTTTCCATATAAAAAATACTATTTCGCTAAGAAGTTTTTATTAAAATATAATTTCCAATCTAATAAGAGCCATATTGAAAATTATAGTAAGATTAAAAAGGAATATTTAAAGAAATATAAAACAATTGTAAATGCGAAGGATATTTCTTCTTTAAATCAAGATATAGTCGCTATTTTAAAGAAATAATATTTTTAAAATTTATATTAAAGAAAATGTGGTTTTATTGATCACGTTTTTTATTTTAAAAATAATAAAAATTAGATGGAAAATTACAAAAAAATATACTAGAATAATCAAAAGTGAATGGCTAAATTGAAGAAAATTTAGAAAAATAAAAATAATTGTTGACTTATTATATTTATATAATATATAATTTCTTTGTTTTACGGTTGCGTTGATGTGCGAGGTTGCTGATACACCCACAGGCGTTGTCATGATGCGTATTCAGGGAATTCGTGCTGAGCAATTTGTAAGTGGAAATTATATGAAAGGAGAAATTCATGGCAAAAGTAAAGAAAGTTAGAATTCGTTTACAATCTTACGACCACAAAGTCTTAGATATGGCTGTTGGTAAAATTGTAAATGCAATTACTAAAACAGGTGCAGGTGTAGTCGGACCTATTCCTCTTCCAACGGAAAAACAAGTCTACACAATTTTAAGAGCTGTTCATAAGTACAAGGATTCACGTGAACAATTCGAAATTAGAACACACAAGAGAATCCTCGATATCACAAATCCTAATAAAGAAACTATGGATGCTTTAAAGAGATTAGACTTACCTAGCGGTGTCGATATCGATATGAAGTTATAGGAGGTAGGACACAATGAAACAAATCATCGGACGTAAAATTGGAATGACTCAAGTTTATGCTGAAGATGGAACAATGTATGCAGTTACAGTTGTTGAAGTCTTACCAAACGTAGTCACACAAAAGAAAACACTTGAAAAAGATGGATATGAATCAATTCAAGTTGGTTACGAAGACAAGAAAGAAAAGAACCTTAACAAATGCGAAAAAGGAATCTTTACAAAAGCTAATGTTTCTGGCAAAGCTAACTTATTCGAATTAAAAGGTGATGAAATGACAAAATTCGAAGTTGGTCAAGAAGTCACATGTGATTTATTTGCTACAGGTGATCAAATCGATGTCATCGGAACAAGTAAAGGTAGAGGTTATGCTGGTACTATTAAGAGATGGGGCCACACAATCGGACCTAAAGGACATGGATCAGGTTACCATAGACAACAAGGTTCATTTGCTAACAATGGTAGATGTAACAACCGTGTTATCCCAGGTAAGAAAATGTCTGGACATATGGGAAATCAATCAGCAACAGTTTTAAATCAAGTTGTTGTCGCAGTTAATAAAGATATGAACTATATCCTTGTTAGCGGTGGAATCCCAGGACCTAAAAAAGGATTAGTAAAAATTAGAAGTGCTATCAAACCTGTCAAATACCCAATGACAATTGCTAAATTAATTGATAGAACTCCTGTTGAAGAAGTTAAAGCTGAAGAAGCTAAATAGTAGGAAGGAGAACATATGGCAAATATTAATTTAAAAGTATATTCCCAAACTGGTGCTGAAGTTTCTACTATTAAATTAGATAAGGGAGTCTTTGGTGTCGAAGTTAACGAACAAGTTATGTTTGATGCTGTTATGACATATCTTGCTAATAGAAGACAAGCTACTGCAAAAACTAAGAAAAGACACGAAGTAAGCGGTGGTGGTAAAAAACCATTCAGACAAAAAGGAACTGGTAGAGCAAGAGCAGGAAGTACAAGATCACCTATTTGGGTTGGTGGTGGAACTGTCTTTGGACCAGATGGAAATCAAAATTACACAATCAAACAAAACAAGAAAGAACACAAATTAGCACTTAAGAGTGCATTAACAACAAAAGTTAAAGATTTAGTTGTTCTTGACAAGTTAGAAGTTGCTGGAAAGACAAAAGATATCGTCGCTGTCTTAAAAGCATTCAACATGAACGAATCAAAAGTTATGTTAGTAAGTGAAGATGAAAATGTTCTTCAAGGTGCTGCTAATTTAGGAAACGTCATTGTTGTTAATAAAGACAACATCTCAGTATACGATTTATTAAATAATGATAAGGTTGTTATGCTTGAAAATGATGTTAAAGAATTAGAAGGAGGTCTTAAATAATGGCTAGAACTAAAAAAGCTACTGCAGAAGTAGAAGTTAAAGAAGAAGTTAAAGTTGAAGCTTCAAAAGCTACAATCCACGACTTTGAAATTATTAAAGAACCTTTAATTACTGAAAAGAGCATGGCTGCTTCTCAAAATGAAAACAAATATACATTTGTTGTTGATAAGAAAGCTAGCAAAACAGAAATTAGAAAAGCAATTGAAAGAATTTATGGTGTTCATGTCACAGGCATTAGCACTGTTAATAAAATTGCTAAACAAACAACAAGAGGTAGTAGATTTAAAGGAACACTTAGCGGATTTAAAAAAGCTATTGTTACATTACGTCTTGGAGAAACAATTAATTTATTCGCTGAATAAATAAGAACTTATATATAGGAGAAAGAAAATGTCAGTAAAAACTTATAAACCATATACTCCTTCAAGAAGAAAAATGGCTTCATTAAGCTATGAAGAAGTAACTAAGAAGACTCCTGAAAAAAGTTTAGTTGTCACACTTAAAAAATCTGGCGGAAGAAATAATCAAGGTGTTATTACTTGCCGTCATATCGGAGGAGGCAATAAAACAAAGTACAGAATCATCGATTTCAAGAGAAATAAAGATGGAGTCCCAGGAAAAGTATTCGCAATCGAATATGATCCAAACAGAAATGCAAATATTGCCTTAATTCACTATGTTGATGGTGAAAAACGTTACATTATCAAACCACAAGGATTAAATGTTGGCGATACAATCGTTAGCGGTGATGCTTGTGATATCGTTGTTGGTAATGCAATGTTACTTAAAAACATACCAGAAGGTACATTTATCCATAACGTAGAGTTAACTCCAAAAAGAGGCGGACAATTATGTAGATCAGCTGGTTGTAGCGCTCAAATCCTTGGTCATGAAGGCAAATACGTTATCGTTAGACTTCAATCAGGTGAAACAAGAAAGATTCTTGAAACATGTAAAGCTACAGTCGGTATTGTAGGAAATGAAGATTATAACCTTGTTAACTTAGGTAAAGCTGGTAAAACAAGATATAAAGGTGTTAGACCAACAGTTAGAGGTAGTGCTATGAACCCTCCAGATCACCCACACGGCGGTGGTGAAGGTAAGTGTCCTGTTGGTAGAGATGCTCCACGTACTCCATGGGGTAAGAGAGCTCTTGGTGTCAAGACACGTAAGAATAAGAAAGCTTCTTCTAAATTAATTATTAGAAGAATCAATGATAAATAGATTTAGGAAAGGAGAAAGATAAATATGTCACGTAGTTTAAAAAAGGGACCATTTGTCGATGAAAGCTTAATGAAAAAGGTTGAAGCTTTAAATGCTAGCAACAAAAAAGCTGTAATCAAAACATGGTCAAGAAGAAGTACAATATTTCCTGAATTTGTTGAACATACATTTGCTGTCTATAATGGTCATACATTTATAACAGTTTATGTTACAGAAGATATGGTTGGTCATAAGCTTGGTGAATTTGCTCCAACAAGAACTTTCAAAGGTCACTTTGGAAACAATGCTGAAGATAAAGCAGCAGCTATGGCAGCCGCAAAGAATAAATAGGAGGACGAGTTGATGGCTACAGATACAAAAAAGAAAGCTACTAAGAAAGAAACAGCTGAAGTTAAAGAACCAAAAGCTAAGAAAGTAGCAAAGAAAGCTGAAAAGACTGAAGAAGTTGCAGCTAAAAAACCAGCAACTAAGAAAACTGCTAAAGTTGAAAAGGTTAAAGCTGAAGTTGTTGAAGCTAAAAAACCATTAGTTACTGAAGCTCACGCTAGTGCATTAACATTAAAAGTTACTCCTAGAAAATGTCGTTTAGTTTGTGATTTAGTAAGAAATAAGAATTGTAATGAAGCATTAGAAATCTTATTTAATACACATAAAGAAGCTGCTACAATGGTTGCTAAAGTTATCAAATCAGCTATGGCAAACGCTGTTAACAACTTCAATATGAATGAAGACAAATTATATGTCGCTTCAATTATGGCAAGCGATTCCGTAAAAATGAGAAGATTCCTTCCTCGTGCTAAAGGTAGCGCAAGTGGAATGGTAAAAAGATTCAGCAATCTTTATGTCTCAGTTAAAGAAAGAAACTAATGGAGGGAAAGTAAATTATGGGTCAAAAAGTTAATCCAGTAGGAATGAGAATTGGTCTTAATAAAGACTGGAACTCTAGATGGTTTGCTGATAAGAAAAACTATTCAACATATTTAAATAACGATATTGCTATTCGTAAATTTGTTGAAGCAAAATTACCTAAAGATGCTCTTCTTTCTCACATTGAAATCGAAAGAAAGAACTCAAGCAATGGTGGTAACTTTGTAAGAGTTATGTTATTTGTTGCACGTCCAGGTGCTGTAATTGGACAAGAAGGTGCTACAATTAACCAATTAAAGAAAGATTTACAAAAAGTAGTTGGCAAAACAAATGAATTAAAATTAGATGTTATTGAAGTTAAACAACCTCAATTAGATGCTAAGATTGAATCATTAAAGATTTGTCAACAATTAGAAGCTCGTGCTTCCTTTAGAATTGTTCAAAAGAAAGCTCTTGCTGAAATTAGAAAAGCTGGCGCTAAGGGTTGTAAGACAAAAGTAAGTGGTAGACTTGCTGGTGCTGATATCGCTCGTAGCGAAGGCTATAAAGAAGGTACAATGGCTATTAATACTTTAAGAAGTGATATTGATTACGCATCAAGTGAAGCTATGACAACTTATGGTAAACTTGGTGTTAAAGTATGGATCTGCCGTGGTGAAAAAGTTGGTGATGAAAAATCATCAGCTCCTGCTACTAAGAAAGGAGAATAACTATGTTACAACCAAAGAGAGTTAAATATAGAAGACCTCATATTATTAGATATGAAGGACTTAGTAAAGGTGGTAACGAAGTAAGTTTTGGTGAATATGGTCTTCAAGCTACTAGTGGAAACTGGGTTAGTGATAGACAAATCGAAGCTTGCCGTGTCGTCTTAAGTAGATACACCAAAAAAGGTGGAAAAGTTTGGATTAGAATTTTCCCACAAATGGCAAAAACTAAAAAACCTGCTGAAGTCCGTATGGGTTCTGGTAAAGGTAATCCTGAATACTGGGTCGCAGTTGTTAAAAAGAATAGAGTTATGTTTGAAATCGGCGGAATTAGTGAAGCTGATGCAATGGAAGCTCTTAAACAAGCTAGTTACAAATTAAACGTTTCAACTAGAATCGTAAAAAGAGTTAATAAGGAGGGTAAATAAATATGAAGATTGCTGATATTAAAGCAAAGAGCAATGAAGAATTAAATGCTCAAATTTATTCACTCAAAGAACAACTCTACAACTTAAGAAGAAAGAAAGCAGTTGGCCAACTTGAAAACTTAAGCGAAATTAAAAGAGTAAGAAAAGACATCGCAAGATGCTACACAGTTCTTAAAGAAAGAGAACTTGGTGTTAAATAATAAGGAGAAAGATTATGGACCACAAGAAAAGAATTCAAGGTGTTGTCGTTTCAAATAACAATGATAAAACTATCAAAGTTCAAACTCTTCCTTATAAAAAACATCCTCTTTATAAGAAGAGAGTTGAAAAAAGACATACATACTATGCACATGATGAAAAGAATGTTGCTAATGTTGGTGATACAGTTACAATCGTAGAATGTAGACCATTATCCGCAACAAAAAGATTCATGCTTGAAAGTGTTGATAAGAAAGCTTTAGTCAAGATTAAAGTTCTTGAAGAAGAAGCAGTTAAAGAAGCTCTTCATGAAGAAGAAGCTCCAGCAGATGAAGCAAAGGAGGCTAAATAGTTATGATACAAACAGAAACAAATTTAGTAGTCGCTGATAACTCTGGTGCACGTTCAGTAAGAGTATTCAAAATTTATGGCGGTAGCCATAGAAAATCTTGTTCAGTTGGTGATATCGTTCTTTGCGCAGTCAAAGATGCTATCCCAAATGGAAAAGTTAAAAAGAGTCAAGTTGTTAAAGCTGTTATTGTTAGAACTAGCTATCCTATTCAAAGAAAAGATGGTTCTTCAATTAGATTTGACGACAATGCTTGTGTAATTATTAATGAAGATAAGTCTCCAGTCGGAAGCCGTGTATTCGGACCTGTCGCTAGAGAATTACGTGAAAAGGGCGAGACATTTATGAAGATTATCTCACTTGCCCCAGAAGTCTTATAAGGAGGAAATGAAAGATGAAACTTAAAAAAGGTGATAAAGTAATCGTTATTTCTGGAAAAGATAAGGGCAAAGTTGGAACAATTCAAAAAGCTCTTCCAAGCGAAAATAAAGTTGTTGTCGATGGTGTTAACGTTCATAAAAAGAGTCAAAAACCTACACAAGCTAACCCAAAAGGTGGAGTTATTGAAATTTATGCTCCACTCGATGCAAGTAAAGTTGCATATTACGATGAAAAGAGTAAAAAAGGCGTTAAATTAGGTTATAAACTTGATAAAGACGGAAACAAAGTAAGAGTCAATAAAAAGACTAACAAAGAAATTAAATAAAGGAGAAAGGTATGGCAGAAACAAAGAAAACTACAGCTAAGAAAGCTGCAACTTCTAGTAAAGGTGGCGAAAACAAAAAAGCTACAAACAGCAACAGATTACTCGATAAATACAATGACTCCATTAAAGATACATTAATGAAGAAGTTCGAATATAAATCTGTAATGCAAGTACCACATCTTGATAAAATCGTCGTTAACGTCGGTGTTGGTGATGCTATCGAAGATAAAAAGAGAATCGATGAAGTCGTAGAAGAAATTAGCATGATCACTGGTCAAAAACCAATCGTTACAAAAGCTAAGAAATCAATTGCTTCCTTCAAATTAAGAGAAGGTGAACCAATTGGTGTTAAAGTTACTCTTAGAGGAATCAGAATGTATGAATTCTTCGATAAACTTGTAAGTATTTCACTTCCAAGAGTTAGAGACTTTAGAGGTGTTAGCAAGAATAGTTTTGATGGAAGAGGAAATTATACTTTAGGTATTAAAGAACAATTAATTTTCCCAGAAATCAACTATGATAAAGTTAATAAAGTTAGAGGAATGGATATCGTTATTGTTACAACAGCTAACAGTGATGAAGAAGCTTATGCTCTTTTAAAAGAGTTAGGCATGCCATTCAGTAGATAATTAGGAGGATAAGGTATGGCAAAAACAAGTTTAAAGGTCAAACAATCAAGACCTCAAAAATTTAAAGTCAGAGAATATACACGTTGTAAAAGATGTGGACGTCCTCATAGCGTCTACTCAAAATTCGGATTATGTAGAATTTGTCTTAGAGAATTAGCTTATAAAGGCGAAATTCCAGGACTTAAAAAATCTTCATGGTAATATAAGGAGGGAATACTATGCATCAAGATCCAATTGCAGATATGCTTACACGTATTAGAAATGCTAATGCGTTAAATCACGAAAAAGTCAGTATGCCTTCTAGTAAAATGAAGGTTGGAATTGCTACAATTCTTCTTAGTGAAGGATTCATCAACAATTTTAAAGAAACAAAAGATAAAGATGGAAAGAAAACTCTTGAAATCGAATTAAAATATGGTTCAAATGGTGAAAGAGTCATCACTGGACTTAAAAGAATCTCTAAGCCAGGTCTTAGAGTTACAGCTGATAGCAAACATATCCCTTCAGTATTAAGAGGATTAGGAATTGCTATTATCTCAACAAGTAAAGGATTACTTACAGACAAAGCTTGTAGACAAGCTAATGTCGGTGGTGAAGTAATCTGCTACGTTTGGTAATTAGGAGGGTTTAGAATATGTCACGTATTGGTAATAAACTTATCCCACTTGTCGACGGAGTTACAGTTACAGTCTCTGAAGGACTTGTTGATATTAAAGGTCCTAAAGGAGAAGATACAATTAAATTTGATCCAACACTTATTGGCGTTGAAGTTAAAGATGGCCATGTTCATGTTACAAGAAAAAATGAACTTAAGCATACAAAACAACTTCATGGTACAACAAGAGCCTTAATCAATAACGCTATCATCGGATGCCACGAAGGTTTCAAGAAAACTCTTGATATCATCGGTATCGGTTATAGAGCTGAAATGAGAGGCAAAGATGTTGTTCTCTATGTTGGACACGTTGAACCAACAGTAGTTAGCCCACTTCCAGGAGTTACAATTGCTGTTGTTGAAAGTAAAAATAAAGATGTTACATCTACTGTTGAAGTTAGCGGAAGCGATAAATTTAAAGTCGGTCAAACTGCAGCTTTAATACATGATGCTAAGAGACCAGAACCATACTTAGGAAAGGGTATTCGTTATAGAGGTGAATACATACTTCGTAAGGAAGGTAAACGTGCTGGTGCAGGCAAATAGAAAGGAGATAGGTTAGTATGATTAAAATGGTTAGTAAAAATAGCGTAAGAGTTAGAAAACATGCTAGAGTTAGAGCTAAAATTAGTGGTACAGCTGAATGTCCTCGTTTATGTGTCTTTAGAAGTAACAAAAATATCGAAGCTCAAGTTATCGATGATGTAAAGAAAGTTACTTTAGTTGCATCAAGCAGCGAACAACTTAAATTAGCAAACGGAAACAATGTTGAAGGTGCTAAATTAGTTGGTGAAGATATCGCTAAAAAATGTTTAGCTAAAGGTATCGAAAAAGTAGTTTTCGATAGAGGTGGCTACATTTATCACGGACGTGTTGAAGCTTTAGCTAATGCTGCTCGTGAAGGCGGACTTAAATTCTAATAGGAGAATAGTATGGAAGAAAATAAAGTAAACACAGTTTCTACTGAAACAGCTCAACCAGAAGTTAAAAAAGAAGGAGAACAAACTCCTGCAACTAAAAAACCTTTCAAAAAAGGTGGAAAGAAAAATTTCCAAAGACCTTCAAAGAAAGATGCTCCTAAAGAATTTGAAGAAAGAGTTGTTGCATTAAATAGAGTTACTAAGGTCGTTAAAGGTGGTAAAAGAATGAAATTTGCTGCTTTAGTCGTCGTTGGTGATGGAAAAGGCAGATATGGATTTGCTACTGGAAAGAGTGGCGAAGTCCCAGATGCAATTAAAAAGGCTGTTGATAAAGCTAAAAAGAATGTTACAGTCATTAAGATGGCTAAAGGCGGAACAATTACTCATGATGTTATCGGAGTATTTGGAGCTACTAGAGTCTTCTTAAAACCAGCTCCTGAAGGTACTGGAATTATCGCAGGTGGTCCTGTCAGAGCTATTCTTGAACTTGGCGGTGTTAAAAACGTTTATAGTAAAGTTTATGGATCAAGAACTCCAATTAACATTATTAGAGCAACAAACGCTGCATTAAAGTCATTAAAGAATTATAAAGATGTCGCTACTTTAAGAAAGGGAGGTACTACAGATGTTAAATAATCTCAAACCTACTGAAGGAAGTAGAAAAGAAAATAAAAGAAGATGTAGAGGTTTAGGAAGCGGAATCGGTAAAAACGGTGGAAGCGGAAACAAAGGTCAAAATTCAAGAGGAACTGGTAAAGTAAGACTTGGATTTGAAGGTGGACAATTACCTTTATATCGTAGATTACCAAAAAGAGGCTTCAATAATGTTAATACAGTAAAATATGCTGTTGTTAATCTTGATGTCTTAGATACATTCGATAATGGTGCTGAAGTTAACTTAACAGTTTTAGTTTCAGCAGGTTATATCGATAAAGAATTAGGTGGCTTAAAGGTTTTAGGTAATGGAACATTAACTAAAAAACTTAAAGTTACTGCTAAAAAATTCTCAGCTAGTGCTAAAGAAGCTATTGAAAAAGCTGGCGGAGAAGCAATTGTTGAATAGTTACATTTATTCTATTGTTGAAAATAAATAAATAGTATAAAATTATCAATTGTATGAAGAAACTCGTATCTATTTTTAAAAACAAAGAGGTTGTTACACGTATATTCTTTACGATTGCAATTTTATTTGTTTTTAGAATTGGTTGTAACATTACTTGCCCAGGAATCGATGCAAGTAAACTTACGAGCGAACTTTCAAACGGTAGTAATAATATTTTATCACTTATGAACCTATTAGGAGGTGGAGCACTTCAAAACTTCTCCATCTTCGCATTAGGTGTATCTCCATATATTACGGCTCAAATTATTATTCAATTATTAGGTATGGATGTTCTTCCTGCCTTATCTGAATTAAATAAGCAAGGTCAATATGGTAGAAAAAAGACTGAAATGGCTACTAGATATTTAACACTTATGTTAGCAGCTGTTCAAGCTTATGGTATTATTCAAACCGCAAAAACAACTGATTGGATCAGTTTCACTCTTGATGATACATTCTTAACTTACGCATATGTAGTTTCTATCCTTGTTGGTGGAAGTATGTTAGTTATGTGGCTTGGTGATCAAATCACATCAAAAGGATTAGGAAATGGTATATCTGTCATTATTTTTGCAGGTATTATCTCTTCTCTTCCTAGCCAAATTTCTACAGCTTTTACTAAATGGGTTATTTCAGGAACTGCAACTCAAAATTCAGTTGAAGCAACTAAAGGTGTATTCACCTTTATAGCATATATTCTTGCTTATGCATTAATTATTGCTTTTGTTGTCTTTATCGAATTAAGTAAACGTAAGATTCCTGTTCAACACGCAACTCGTAGTGGCGGAAGTGAAAAATTATCAAAAGCAAGCTTCTTACCTATTAAGATTAATAGTGCTGGTGTTATTCCTGTTATCTTTGCATCATCAATCTTAATGGCTCCTAGTGTTATAGCATCATTTATTTCTAGTGATGCTGCTAATGCTGAGTGGCTTAATATATTTACGTATAACAAATTATATAATACAGGTGGAGTTATGATGCCTTGGGGCTTAATAATCTATCTTGTACTTATATTTGTCTTTACATTTTTCTACGCAAATCTTCAAATCAACCCATCAGCTCTTGCTGAAAATTTCCAAAAAAATGGAAGTTATATTCCTGGAGTTAGACCTGGTGTTGAAACTGAGAAGTATGTAAGAAAAGTATTAAACAGAATTACTCTTATTGGTGCTATTGCGCTTGTTGCTATTAGCGCTTTACCAGTTGTATTAACATTAAGTGGTGTATTTGGAAGTGATTCCAACTTAGCACTTGGTGGTACTGGATTAATTATCGTTGTTGGTGTTGCTTTAGAGCTTAATAACCAAATGAGCGGTTTAATCGCAGGTAAGAGTTATGATGAAGTTATTGGAGGTATGTAGACTATGTTATCGATTATTTTAATGGGTCCTCCTGGAGCAGGTAAAGGAACTAACGCAAAAAGAATCGCAAGTGAGTATAAGATTCCTCACATATCAACAGGAGATATGTTTAGAGAAGCAATTAAAAATAAAACTCCATTAGGAGAACTTGCTTCTAGTTATATCAATAAGGGACTTTTAGTTCCTGATGAAGTTACAATTGGACTTGTCAAAGAAAGACTTTCTCAAGATGATTGTAAAAATGGTTATTTACTTGATGGATTTCCTAGAAATGTTGCTCAAGCCGAAGCTTTGAGTGCATTAGGAAAAGAAATCAGTAGACCAGTTAATTATGTTATAAATCTTGTTGTCGATGAATCTATCTTAATTGATAGAATAAGCGGCAGAAGAGTTTGTAAGACTTGTGGTGCTCCATATCACATTAAAAACATGAAACCAAAAGTTGAAGGCAAGTGTGATTTATGTGGTGGAGATTTATATCAAAGAAAAGATGATAATGAAGAAACTTTAAAGAGTAGACTTCATGAATATCATCTTCAAACTGAACCACTCATTGAATATTATAAAAATTTAAGTGTGCTTCATGATGTTGTTGGAAGCAAACCACTTGATGAATTATTCAATGATATTAGAGAAATTTTAAAGGGTGAATAGTTAAAATGCATATCATTTTAAAATCACCCCGCGAAATTGCTTTAATGAAGGAAGCGGGAAAAGTAATCATTGGACTTTTTAAAGTTTTAAAAGCCCATACAAAACCCGGTATTTCCACATTTGAACTCGATAAAATTGCAAAAAGCTACATCACGATGAATGGTGGTATCCCTTCTTGCAAAGGTTATGGAGGTTTCCCTGGAAATATTTGTATCTCTGTTAACGATGTTTTAGTTCATGGTATTCCTAGTAGAGCTATTATTCTTAAGGAAGGTGACATCGTATCTTATGATGTTGTTGTTGAAAAACATGGTTATATGGCAGATGCATGTAGAACGTATCCGGTTGGAAAAGTTTCAGAAGAGGCATTAAAGTTAGTAGAAACAACAAAACAAGCTTTCTTTAATGGTGTTAAACTTATACGACCTGGTATCCACCTTGGAGATGTCTCTCATGCTATTGAGATGACTGCAAAAAATAATGGTTACACTGTTACCCAAGAGTTTACAGGACATGGAATTGGACGTGAAATGCACGAAGATCCATATGTTCCTAACGTTGGAAATGTTAATGATGGCCCTGTCTTAAAAGAAGGTATGACAATCGCTATTGAACCAATGTTTAACGAAGGTAGCGTCGATCTTGTTGTTGATAAAGATGGTTGGACAACAAGAACTAAGGATGGAAAACTCAGCGCACACTACGAAAATACGGTCGTAGTTACAAAAGCTGGCTATGAAATTATTACTTTAGATGAAGGAGAAGAAAATATTTAATGGCAAAACAAGATGTAATAACCGTCGAGGCGGTAGTTGTTGAAACTTTACCTAATTGCAATTTTAAGGTAAAGCTTGAAAACGATGTTGTAATTCATGCCACTATTTCAGGAAAAATTAGAATGCATTATATTAGAATTCTTCCAGGAGATAGAGTTACAGTCGAATTATCACCTTATGATTTAAACAATGGCAGAATCGTCTTTAGACATAAGTAATTTATTAGGAGGAAGATTTATGAAAGTAAGACCCTCAGTAAAACCAATTTGTGATAAGTGCAAGGTTATTAAAAGACATGGTAAAGTCATGGTCATTTGTTCAAACCCTAAGCACAAACAAAGACAAGGTTAATTTTTAGGAGGAAATTATAAATGGCACGTATTGTCGGTGTTGATATCCCAAACGATAAAGTTGTAGTTGTTGCTTTAACTTACATTTATGGTATTGGTCATACAACAAGTAAAAAGATTTTAAAAGATGCTGGAATTGATGAAGGCAAAAGAGTTAAGGATTTAACTGAAGAAGAATTAACTAAGATTAGAGCTGGTATCGCTCAACATAAAGTTGAAGGTGATTTAAGAAGAGAAGTCATGTTAAACATCAAACGTCTTCAAGAAATCGGATGCTATAGAGGCATTAGACATAGAAGAGGTTTACCAGTCAGAGGTCAAAGAACAAAAACTAACGCTAGAACTCGTAAAGGTCCAAGAAAGACTATTGCGAATAAGAAAGAAGCTGTTAAGTAATTAAGGAGGTAGAATAAAATGGCTCAAAAACAAACTACCCGTAAAAAGAAAATCAAGAGATCATATACAAAGGGTGTTGCTCATATTCACGCAACATTTAACAATACAATCGTAACTATTACAGACGAACAAGGTAATGCTATCGCTTGGAGTAGTTCAGGTGTATTAGGATTTAAGGGTGCTAAAAAGAGTACACCATTTGCTGCACAAGAAGCTGCTGAAGCTTGTGCAAAAGCTGCTCTTGATCAAGGTATTAAAACTGTTGATGTCGATGTTAAGGGTCCAGGAGCTGGTAGAGAAAGCGCTGTAAGAGCTTTAGCTACAGCAGGATTACAAATTACATCAATCGTTGATACAACCCCAATTCCTCATAACGGATGCCGTCCACCAAAACGCCCAAGAGGTTAATGAAAGGAGAAACAAGAAATGGCAGAAAATGATTTAAAAATTGCTCATCCATTTGAAAAGCCTATATTCAAAATCGCCGTTAACTTAGAAGAAGAAAATTATTGCAAATTAGTTGCTGAACCACTCGAAAGAGGCTTTGGTTTAACACTTGGTAATGCAATGAGAAGAGTTCTTTTATCAAGTTTACCAGGAACTAGTGTCTACGCAATTGAAGTTGAAGGCGCAGTTCATGAATTCTCAGCTTTAAAAGGCGTTGAAGAAGATTTAACACAAATCATCTTAAACTTAAAAGACTTAGTTCTTGAATCTGATACAGTCGGTGAAGCTGAATATGAAGTAACTATTGATGTTGATGGAGAGAAAGTTTTAACTGCTGGTGACTTTGTAACTCCTACAGGTTTAACAGTCGTTAATAAAGAGTTAGTTATTGCTCATATTAGTGATGGTGGCCATTTACATATGGTATTACATATTAAAAATGGTAGAGGCTATGCAACTAGCGAAGAAAACAAAGCTTATTTAACAGTTCAAGGAAGCATTGCTACAGATAGTAACTATTCCCCAATTGTTAGAGTAAATTATAAAGTTGATCAAACACGTGTTGGTCATGATCCACGTTTTGATAAACTTACATTAGAAGTTTGGACAAATGGTTCAATTAAACCTATTGATGCTGTTAGTTTAGCAAGCAAGATGTTAATTGAACATTTTGAAAACTTCTTCAATCTTGAAGAAAAATTTAAAGAATTATCTTTAGAAAAATCTCAAGAAGCTAAACAAGAAGAAACATTTGAAAATTTATCAATTGAAGATTTAGATTTAAGCGTAAGAAGTTATAACTGTTTAAAGAGAGCTGGCATTCAAGATGTTAGAGAATTAACTCAAAAGAGTGAACTTGAAATGATGAAATATAGAAATCTTGGAAAGAAATCACTTAAAGAAGTTAAAGATAAGTTAGCTCAAAAAGGTTTACACTTCAAAGATGAACGTATTTAAGGAGAAATGATATGCAAATCGGAAGAAAGAATGTTCATGGTAAAGGTGGTGTCCGTTTCAAGACTCCTTATACCAGTAGTAAACAAAAAGCTCAAGTAAGAAATTTAGTCACTGAACTTGTCATTTATGAAAAAGTTACAGTTACAAGATCAATGGTTAAACCTGTTATTAAACAATTTGATCATTTAGTTACTTTAGCTAAAAGAGGCGATCTCCATTCAAGAAGACAAGCTGCAAGTATTTTAAAGAATTACAATGTTGAAGGAAAACCAGAAGCATTAGATAAGTTATTTAATGAATTAAAAACACGTTTTGCTTCAAGAAATGGTGGTTATTTAAAAGTCTATAAACTTGAAAATAGAAAAGGTGATAACGCTCCAATTAGATTATTAACTTTAGCTGACTAATTTAATAATTAATTAAAAAGTGTGGATAATACCACACTTTTTTAATGCTTACATAAATTATTAGTGTTAAAAAATATCGATTTATTCAGTTTAATAATTTATAATATTATTATAAATATTAAAAAGAGGAAACAAAAAATGGATAAAAAATATGAAAGTTTGTTCACTCCTTGGAATATAGGTAAAGTAACGATTAAAAATAGAATCGTCCTTTGTCCTATGGGAGGAACCAGCCTTTTTGGTTGGATGGAGCCTAATCATTTTGATAAAGAAGCCGCAGAATTCTTTTTAAAGAGAGCTCAAAATAATGTTGGCTTAATTATTCCAGGTATTGCTCCAATTAAAGATACATTATTTGGAAAATGGTTGTATCAAGGAAAAGGCAAATATAAAGAACTTAAAAAGTTTATGGCTGAAATCCATAAAACAGGTGCTAAATTATTTGTTCAACTTACGGCAGGTTTTGGTAGATCATTTGCTATTACAAATGATTTAAGAGGTTTATGTAAGAATAAATTTTTAGGAACAATTGCTAAACCTATTATTAATGCAAGTTATCTTTGTGCTTCTCCTAGCGAATTACCTAATAGATGGGATGAAACAATTGTTTGTAGACCATTAACTAAAAAAGAAATTGAAAAGATGATTGAAGCATTTGCAAAAATTGCTAAATTATGTAAAGATGCCGATGTTGATGGCATTGAAGTTCATGCTGTCCATGAAGGTTATCTTCTTGACCAATTTACTTTACCATATACAAATCATAGAGATGATGAATATGGCGGAAGTTTTGAAAATAGATATCGTTTCCCTGTAGAAATTGTTAAAGCTATTAAAAAGGCTTGTGGTGAGGATTTCCCTGTATCTTTAAGATATTCAGCTGTAAGTAAAACTAAAGGATTTCAAAAAGGTGCTCTTCCTGAAGAAAAAGATTATAAAGAAGTTGGAAGAACTATGGAAGAATCTATTAAAGCTGCTAAATATTTAGAGGATGCTGGCTATGATATGTTAAATGCAGATAACGGAACATATGATGCTTGGTATTGGGCGCATCCACCAGGATATATGCCAACTAATTGTAATCTTGAAGATGTTAAAGAGATTAAAAAACATGTTTCTATTCCTGTTGTATGCGCTGGAAGAATGGAGATGGGTGTAGCAAGTGAGGCTATTAAAAATAATGAAATTGATGCAGTTGGTGTAGCTAGACAATTCTTAGTTGATCCAGAATGGGTTACTAAGTTAATAAATGAAAAAGAAGAAGAAACAAAACCTTGTATTTGCTGCCACAATGGATGTTTTAATATGGCAAGTTATAAAGGTGCTGCTAATGATCAAGCTTTTGAAGATAGTGCTCACATGGCACGTTGTGCATTAAATCCTCAAACAATGCATGGTCATAAATATGACATTAAAAAAGCTAAAAAGAGTAAGACTGTAGCTGTTGTTGGTGCTGGTGTTGGCGGACTTGAAGTTGCATTAGTTGCTACATTAAGAGGCCATAAGGTTACAATTTATGAAAAATCAAATAGACTTGGTGGAGTATTTAATGAAGCTAGTAATTTTGATTTTAAAGAAAAAGATAAAGAGCTTTTAGCTTGGTATGCTAACCAAATTAAAAAATATAATATCGAAGTTAGATTTAATACCGAAATTAAAGATATTTCTACTTTAAAAGAGGATGAAATTGTTATTTCAACTGGTAGTAAAGCTAGAAAGTTAAAATTAAAAGGTAGTGAATTTGCAGTTGATGCTGTTACATATTTAAAATCAAAAGATGATAACAACTTACCAGATAATGTAGTAATTATTGGTGGAGGATTAACTGGTTGTGAAATCGCTTATGATTTATCAAAACATGGTAAAAATGTATCTATTGTTGAAATGCAAGATGATTTGATTAGAGCAAGAGGTGTATGTCTTGCTAACTCTTCATATTTAAGAGATTACTTTGATTTACATAAAACTCCAGTTTATTTAAAGTCTGGTGTTAAAGAAATTAAAGAAGGCGAAGTTGTTATAAATAATGATGGTAAAGAAATTACTGTTAAGGCTGATAAAGTTATTATGAGTGTTGGCTATATTCCTTCTCCACTTGCTGAAGAGAATAAACATGTTCATTTAGTTGGAGATTGTTTAAAAGTCGGGAACTTAAAAACTGTTATATGGAGAGCATGGGATATTGCTACTAAATTATAATTAGGAGATTGATTATGATTGATTATAAGATGAAATTGACCGATGAACAGATTGCAATTTTAGAAGGCAAAGAAGGTGAAACAAAAAGAAAAATGATGGAAACATTAGTTCTTTTTGGAGATATCTTTAATGCAAAAAGAATGGTAAATGTTACTCATTTACAAGGTCATTTAGTTACATCGTTTGGTATTCCTTTATTAAAACCATTATATGGAACAATGGAAGAGATTAATAAAGAAAATATTAAAGCTAAAGGTGGATTTACAATTGATCCTAGACCACTAGATTATAAGAATGTTAAATGTAACCCTTTAGAAAAGATTGTATTTAATAAGATTTTATATGGTAAACAAAAAGAATACGAAGATGAATTATTAAAAGCTGGATTAACTGATTTAGATTCATTTAGTTGTACTTGCTATTTATCTGAATGTGGCAATAGACCTAAAAAAGGAGATATTCTTTCATGGGCTGAAAGTAGTGCAGTTGTTTTTGCTAATTCGGTTTTGGGTGCAAGATGTAATAGAAATTCAGGCATGTTGGATTTATTTGGTTCTATATTAGGTTTTGTACCAGAGTTTGGCTTACTTCTTGATGAAAATAGAAAGGCTAGTTGGATTATTGAAGTTAAAACAACTAAAATTCCTGAAGCGCAAATCTTAGGTAGTGCTATCGGTATGAAAGTAATGGAAGATGTTCCTTATATTTATGGGTTAGACAAATTCATTGGAAGCGAATTAAACGATGAAAATGAAGGTTATTTAAAAGATATGGGAGCAGCTAGTGCTAGTAATGGTGCAGTTGGTTTATATCATGTTGATAACTTAACTCCTGAAGCAAAGGAATTAAAAGAAAAATTAATTAAAGAAGATGCTAAAGTTTATGTTATTGATGATGATGAACTTGAAAGAGTTTATAAATCATATCCAAATATGTGGAAAAAGAAAGATAAAGCACCTGAATTATGTTTTATTGGATGTCCTCATTTAACATTAACTCAAATTATTAAATGGCATGATGATATTAAAGAGAGTTTAGCTAAACATAATAAGAATAAAGTTGCTTGTAATGTTGTTTTAACTGTAGCGCCTAAAGTTAAAAATAAATTAATTGCAGAGCATAAAGATATTTATGATGATATTTATGCAATGGGTGTTACAGTATCTTCGATATGTCCATTAATGTATACTAATAATCCTTTAGTACATAAAAAAGCTATTATTACGAATTCTAATAAATTAAGAACTTATTCTATGGCTCGTTATTTTAAAGATGAAGATATACTTAAATTAATTAGTGGAGAAAGGGTTTATTAATTATGAAAGAATTTAAAGGTAGAGTTATTGCTAAAGGGAATTTTAAAGGTGAAGCTTGTGTTTCACATCAAGGTTTTAACACTTTAGCTAGTTTTCAAAAATCAGCATTAATGAAAAAGAAAAAAGTAATTGTAAGTGATCAAAACAATAAAGATTTATATGGAGTTGATATTACAAACAAAATCTTATGTTTACCAATTACAATTGGATCTACAACTGGAGGATTAGTTATTCAAACAGTTTGTGATATGAAAATCAATCCTCGAGCTTTCTTATTTAGTGAAGAGATCGATAGTTTAGCTGCTAGTGGCATCGTTCTTTCTAAAGTTTGGCAAAATTCCGACATTATTTGCATTGATAAATTAGGAAAAGAATTCTTAGAAACAGTTAAAACTGGAGATAAACTCGAAATTAAAGAAGATGGGACGGTTATATTATTATAAAATAAAGGAGAATTTAAATTATGAAAAAAGCATGTAAAGTATTTTTAATTATTGGTATTGTAGTATATTCGTTATTTGCAGTATTTACAATTATTGGAGGAGTTAAAGATTATCCTCAATATTTAGCATTAATTATTGTTTATGCAATTTGTCAAATTGCTTTAGCAGTAACTTTAAATGCAATAACATTATCATTTTTATCAAAGAATAAAAAAAGCATTGTATTAGGTGTATTTACATTAATATTTGCTAGCTTAATTGGTGGTATTTTATATCTTTGTTGGAAACCAGAAGGAGAAGATGAAATCGCTTCAATTGTTGGTGGAAGTAAAGGTGAAAGTGAAGTTGCTCCAGTAGAAGAAACTAAAGAAGATAACAAAGAAGAAAATAAGTAGATTTTTAAAAAATAAGTGCAATTTTATATGTAAATTGCACTTTTTTTAATGTTTTGTCACTTTAAAAATTGTTATAAAAATAGTATTATTTATCATATGATTACTATTTATACTTCACCTAGTTGCGCAAGTTGCAGAAAAGTTAAAAAATGGTTTAAAGACCAAAATATTCCTTTTAAAGAAAAGAATATTTTTTCAAGTGTATTAAATGAAAAAGAACTTAAAGATATTTTAAGTAAAACCGAAAATGGTACAGATGATATAATTTCTAAAAGATCTAATATTATTAAAGAAGGCAAGATTGATGTTGATGAGATGTCGATTAATGAACTTGTTGCATTTATTAAAGCTAATCCTTCTGTTTTAAAACGTCCTATTATGGTAGATGATAGAAGAGTTCAAGTTGGTTATAATCCAGAAGAGATAAGAACTTTTATTCCTATGGCAAGAAGAATTGCAGAGATGAGTTGTACTCATAAGTGTAATGGTATTGATTGTAATTGTAATTCAATGGATGAAAATAGTTGTTCAACTTGTGAAGGATGTAAAAAATAGACTTTATAAAGTCTTTTTTTATTAAATAAATGTGCTTTACTTGTTAAAATTTTTTTTGATATTAAAATATTATTGAGGTAATAAATAATGGAAAAAGAATTAGATTTAAATGTTATTAAAAAGTTTTCAAAAAACTATAATAAAAAGAAAGTTAATAAGGTTATCGAAAACGCAGTAAAAGTAAATGGTGTAGGACCTATTAGTTATAATCCTGATTACGAAAAAGAATTAAGTAATCAATTTTCTATTGAAGTAAAAGATATTGGTACTATTACTAATCAAAAACAAAGCGGTAGATGCTGGATGTTTGCAGGACTTAATGTTTTAAGAAGAATCTTAATTAAGAATTTAAAAGTATCTAATATTGAATTATCACAATCATATTTAATGTTTTATGATAAACTTGAAAAATCAAATTATGAATTAGAATCTGTATTAGATTATATTGATGAGGAAGATAATTCTAGAATATTGGATACAATTTTAACTCTTGGTGGTCAACAAGATGGTGGTTTTTGGCATTTCTTTGTTAATTTAGTAAAAAAATATGGTGTTGTTCCTAAACCTTGTATGGATGAAACAACTTCAAGTAGTGCTAGTATGCAAATGGATACTGTATTAGAAACTTTAATTACTAAAGATGTAGCTATTTTAAGAAATAGTTATAAAGAAGGTAAAACCATTGATGAATTAAGAGCAGCTAAAGAAGAAATGCTAGAAGAAATTTATAGAGTTTTAGCGATTTGTCTTGGAGAACCTATTAGTGAATTTACTTTTGTATATAAACCAACTGACGACACTAAAAAAGATGATAAAAAGAATGATGATAAAAAAGAAGAAAAGAAAGATGATGATTCTCCAGTTGTTGAATATAAAACAATTAAGTCCACACCTATTGATTTCTTTAACAAGTATATTGCAAAAGATTTAGATGAATATGTTTCACTAGTTAACTGGCCAATTAAAGGCTACCCACTTTATAGATCATATTCTTCTAAATTAACTCAAAATGTATATGGAGCAGAATTAGGAAAGTCTGTTAATGTTCCTTTAGATGTTATGAAAAAAGCTACAATTGAATCATTAAAGAATAATGATTTATGCTGGTTTGCTTGTGATGTAAGTTCATTTTCAGAAAGAAAAAAAGGTTATTTAGCTACAGAATTATTTCAATATGACGATGTATTTAATGTTGAATTAAATTTTGATAAAGGCGATAGATTAATGCTTAGAGCATCAAGTTGTAACCATGCTATGATGTTAAGTGGAGTTAATCTTGACAAGAAAAATAAACCTAATAAATGGAAAGTTACTAATTCTTGGGGTTCAACATATGGCTTTGAAGGAACATATGTTATGAGTGATCATTGGTTTGATGAATTCGTTTATGAAGTTGTAGTAAATAAAAAATATCTTAGCGAAGATGTATTAAAAGCTTATGAAAGTGAAGCAATACTTCTTGAACCATGGGCTCCTGTAAATAATTTCTAAATTAAATAATTAATCGTATAGAATGAATTTCTATACGATTTTTATTATAATTTAATAGAGGTTAAATTATGAAAAAGTTATTACTAGTTGTGGATTATCAAAATGATTTTGTAGATGGTGCATTAGGATTTTTAGATGCAGTTAAAATATATCCTAATGTTAAAGAAAAGATATTAAACTATGAAAAAAATAATGATGATGTAATATTTACTAGTGATACTCATAAAGAAGATTATATGGATACAATTGAAGGCAAATCCTTGCCTATTAAACATTGTATAGAAGGTAGTGAAGGCCATAAATTTTATAAAGATATTAATGATTTAGCATCACACCATTTAGTATTGAAAAAAGATACTTATCCATGTGTTAAATTATTTTCTACTTTAAAGGGTAGTGAATATGAATCTATTGAAGTTATTGGAGTAGTAACTAATATTTGTGTATTATCTAATGCTGTTATTTTAAAGTCTTTATTTCCTAATACTCCAATTATTGTAGATAGTAAATGTTGTGCTTCCAATAATAAAAAACTAGAAGAAGAAGCTTATGATATTTTAAGAAATTTAGCTATTATTGTTAAATAGGTTATCGATATGAATTATTTTAATAAATCGAATTATACTAAATATTTTTCTAAGAAATTAATTGATTACTTTACTAAAGATAAAGTAGATTTAATTATTAAAGTTGCTAGATATAAATATAAGTTGTTATTAAGAAAAATAGATAAAGTCTCACATAAACAAAGAAAACATGTATATGGTTGTATTTTATCATTAATAGCAATTTATCAAAGTATTATCGAATTTAATAAAACTGATGCTATGAAAATAGTAGAAGAGATATGTAAAGCTAGAGCGATCAGTTTAGGTGAAAAATATAATAAATTAACTAAGAATAAATTATTAAATAAGAAATTTTTTATTATATTTAAGAAAGGATTTGATATGAATTTTTCATCTAAATGCGGATTTGATTTTGAATTATTATCATATGATAAAAATAACAATATTAAATTTAATATAAATGGATGTCCATATGTTAAATATTGTAAAGAATTAAAGATGAAAGAATTAACTCATGTGTTTTGTTTAAATGATATTTATTGCTATAGTCAAATTGAAATTATTGATTTTAAAAGAGAACATAGTTTAGGAATTGATTCAAATCCTTGTGATTTTTCATTTGTTAGAAAAGAAAACATATAGATTAAAAATTTTGCTTGATATTTTTATCTATAATCTATATA